>CAYVGM010000005.1:25210-28275 GCA_964451125.1 uncultured Chitinophagales bacterium | reverse complement strand
GAAAAATTAAGGAAATTACGAATGGCATCCGGCTCCAGCCAAAGCAAATGCCGCGTATCTATTGCTCGCATTTTTTGGGAGCATTTTTTATAAAAATCCATAAAAACAGCATCACTCATTCCTGCGGCATAGCAGATGGGTTCGTTCATGGGTTCAAAACCAATGATTGCATTTTCATCTTTAAAAACCTCAATGATATTTGTCCAACAAGTAAAAAATTCATCTTGTATGCCACTCGTATTACTGAAGAAATTGCGATAGGATAAAAAACAAAAAGGGTTAGCTCGCAATAAATAAAGCTTGTTAAAATCCAGAATGCCTTCTACTTTTGGGAATATGGTGGGCAACACTGCCCAGTAGGGTGCACCATCCTCTCCTATTTCTTTGCTGTAGGCATCAAAATGCCAGTCAAGCTGCACATACAAATTTTCTTGCTTACACCAACTGACAACTTCTTTTATTCTGTTTAAGTATGTAGTTGAAAACTGACCTCTTTCCGGCTCATAACCACTCCAGTTAATCGGCAGACGAACAAAATTAAAGCCCATTTTGGCTATATCCCGAATATCACTTTGAGTTATTTCCGGTACAATTTCATTTGCCCTTCTGCCATCACTGTGCTCCACATCAAACAATCCGTTCACTCTCACATTTATTCCGCGAAGCTGCAACGATCTTCCTTTTTCGTCTACAATTTGTTCCTCATTTACACTTATCCATTGTATTTGCCATGTGTCAGTAATTTTGGGTGCTTCTGTAACAATTTCTTTTTTGCAGGATAAAACAATTCCTGTCAATAAAAGGATACTGATAGTAAAATTTGATTTTATACTTTCCCAAATCGATTTAAATAAAAGAGAATTCATTACTTGGTATACAATTTGAGTAAATTTACAAAATTAGTGTATGAAAAAGTATTTAGTATATTGTTTTATTGTATGTACGCAGACTGTTTTTGGATTGGATAAAAATACATTGACTGACTGGACTTATGCAGGAAAACACACGAGTTATAATTATAAGACATTAAGATTAGATATCAAAGACTTCGGAGGGATTGCAGATAACAAAACCAATAATGCAACTGCACTGAATAAGGCTATAGCAGCCTTAAATGGCAAGCCCGGAACTATCGAATTTGGTAGCGGCGGCTTCCTATTTACACAGCCTGTAAGTCTGCCTTCTTTTGTAAAATTAGTTGGTCAGGGAAGTGATAAAACCAGCCTACACTTCAATTTAAACGGAAATTCAGATGCAATAAGTGTACAGGGTAAACCAGGCACAATCAGCTCTAAAATAATTAACGGTACTCAAAAAGAGAGCACGCAGATAACTGTAGAAAATGCCGGTAATTTTGCCGTTCATGATTTTTGTATTATCAAACAAAATGCATCCAATTTACTGAACAATGATTGGGCTTATAATTCATTCTATCAAATAGTAGAAATTACAGCCATAAAAGATAATACAATTTCTATTCGTTCGCCTATGCATCTTAGTTTTCCGGCACAACCGGTATTAATCAAGATTAATCCCGCAACTGATGTAAGTATAGAAAATCTGACAATAAAACGAATGGATATTACGAATGCTCAAACCTCTACAATATTTTTCAATTTTGCTGTCAACTGCAATGTAAGTGGAGTGGAGTTATCGAATAGCAATTATGCACTGATTAACTTACAGAGTTCGGCTTTTTGTACAATTAGCGGCAATTATCTGCACCATGCTTTTGACTATGGCAGTGGTGGAAAAGGCTATGGCGTAGTATTGCAGTTTGGAGCAACAGATAATTTGATTACCGATAATATTGCCGAACATTTAAGACATTCGTTTTTATTACAAGCCGGTGCTAACGGCAACGTTATTGCATTCAATTACTCTTTTGACACTTATTGGAAACAAGGATTTTTCCCAAGTGGTGCTGCCGGTGATATTGTTTTACATGGCAATTATCCCTATGGCAATTTATTTGAAGGCAATATCATTCAAAATTTAGTGATAGACAATTCTCATGGAATCAACGGACCTAATAATACGTTTTTCAGAAACCGTATGGAGAGTTATGGAATTTTCATGAATGGAAATTCAGGAGATAATATGAACTTTTATGCCAATGAAATAACCGGAAGTGGTTTATTAAAAGGGCTATATTCGTTAGAAGGCAATCATGTTGAAATTGCCAATAATATTAAAGGCGATTTGCAAAGCGGTACTGTCAGTGAAAAAAGCTTGTTTAACTCATCCTATCTTGCAAAAATCGGAATAAACAACACTTACAATAGCTGGACGAATGAAGCATATAACCGTGCAAAAAAAGGGGTAAAAACAAACTCAAAACTACTTATCGGGACGGTAATTACGCAAAACAATTCAGACACATCTTCAACTAAAAATACTACTATTAAACCCAAAAAGAAGAAGTGTATAAAAAAGAAAGCGAAGAAATAGCGATTTAAGAAATGTTGTTTTTACGCAATAAATCTAAAATGACAAATAGCGAAAACAACACACTGGCAATACCATTAGTTGTAAAAAATGCCAAGTCAATTTTTTGCAGTCCAAAGCGAATAACCAAACTGTGCTGATAAATGAGTAAAGCTGTAAATATGGCAAATCCAATCCAATATAACCAACCGAACGGATAGAAAATACCTACAATGAGCAAACAAAGGAAACTGCAAAAATGCAAGCCTCTCGATATCCATTTTGCTTTATCCTGACCAAAATATGCCGGTATGGAAAACAACTGATTTTCTTTATCAAATTGTTCATCTTGCAAGGCATATAAAATATCGAAACCGCTTACCCAAAAGAAAACGGCAAACGAGAAAAACAAGGGAATGATATCAAACTTAGCCGTAACTGCTAAATATGCACCAATGGGCGCCAATGCCAATCCTACGCCTAATATTAAATGACATAAAAAAGTGAATCTTTTAGTAAGGGAATACCCTAAAATAACGGCAAGCGCTACAAAAGATAAATAAAAACAAAGTGGATTGATAAACCAGGTAGCAACAATAAAAATCAAGCAATTGATGATGACAAATCCTAATGCATTT
>CAYVGM010000005.1:19004-25110 GCA_964451125.1 uncultured Chitinophagales bacterium | reverse complement strand
GTAATGGAAGTTACAGGCGGATTAGTATTTGCCTGGATATTGACACTTTTCGTATTATGACCTGGTTTATGTTTTGAATCGAATTGAATCTTCACTTTGCCTTTTTTACCCGGTTCTACCGGTTCTTTGTCATAAGTAGGAACAGTACAACCGCAAGAACCAAATGCATTTTCAATGACAAGTGGTTTTTTCCCGGTATTCGTAAATTCTACTTCTTTCGTAATGACCTCTCCTTCCGTACATTCTCCAAAATCATACACTTCTTTATCAAATTTTATAGATGTTGCATTTGCTAAACGCTGTTCATCATTGGCTTCAGTTACACGAGCCATAGAGTCAGCTTTTCTAATCGTACTATCATTTTGTACAATAGAATCTCTATTAAACTGCTGAACTTCCATATTGGGGCTTGACTCTTTTTGCTTACACTGGAAAAACATCAGGACAACAAAAGCTGCAATAATGAATCCGTAACCTGCTATTTTCATGTATTTCATTTAGAGTGCGAATATACAATTTTGCCATTAACAATAATTCAATACAAATTTGGAAAAGCAGAAATTTAACTACTTTTTAAATTGTTTCAAGGTGGCAATAAAATCTTTTGCAGGAAGCGCATTAATGAGATAGGTTTTGAGCAACCCGCCTTTGCGGGCCGCATGAATGCCATAAGCAATATCATGTATCCCTTGCAAATTATGCGCATCCGGATTGATGGAAATCCATACATTTTTTTCCATGCAGTAAGGCAACCAGTGATAGTCAATATCGAGCCGATAGGGATTGGCATTTATTTCAATACAAACACCGTTTTGTGCACATGCATCAATTATTTTTTTATGGTCGACAGGATAACCGCTTCTGCTTAATAATAGCCGTCCCGTAAGATGCCCCAGTATATGCATTTTGGGATTTTCGATGGCTTTCAATAAGCGTTGCATGGCTTTTTCTTCATTCATTTTCAAGTTGGCATGTACGGATGCAATAACTAAATCAAACGTATTCAAAATCTCATCTGAGTAATCTAATGATCCATCATTTAAAATATCGCATTCTATACTTTTGAAGATTTTAAAGTCTGGATGATGTGTATTAAGTTTATCAATTTCCTCATGTTGTTTTATCAGTCTGTCTTCTGTTAAACCATTGGCATAAAATGCACTTTTGCTATGGTCTGAAATAACTAAATACTCAAACTTATTCCGTATGCAATAATCAGTCATTTCACTTATCGTATTAGCTCCGTCGGAGTATTGAGTATGGGTGTGAACTATTCCTTTTATATCATTCAGTTCGACTAATTGGTCTAATTTATTTTGTTCTGCATAAGTCCATTCAAAATTATTATCACGAATTTCCGGTGGAATAAAAGGAAGATGAACGGATGTATATATTTCATTTTCAGATGAAAAATGTTGTTGTTCGTTTAATTTATAAGATAAGAAACTGAAATGTTCTTCGGCTGAAGACAATTTTAATAATTCGAGATAAAAAAATTGTGGAGTGCTAAAATGAAATGCTACCGGATAATCTTTATATTTTTCTTTGAGTTGCGTTTGTACACCAGCATCTGTTATATCCAGTAAAAAATCTACCTGTTCTAAAATAATTTTTTTTCTTCTGTAATTTCCGCAAAAAGAAATTTGTTGCTGAGTAAATTCTTCTTGTAAAGCATCCATAACTTCATTGGCTATAAGCTCCAGCTGCGCCCATCTGAATTTGTTGGCATTTTGCTGGATAAACTGAATTTGTTGCAAGATATTTTCCTGTGTTTTTTTTCCAAAACCTTTCAATTCCAGTAATCTGTTTTCATTGCAGGCATATTCCAGTTCGCCTATATTTTCAATATCCAGTTCCTTCCAGAGTTGTCTGATTTTTTTCGGACCTATCCCTTTTATTTGCAACATTTCTACCACACCTTTGGGCGTAATAGCCAGATATTTATCCAAAAGTTCAAACTTTCCGTTATTCACTAATTCATAAATTTTATGTGCTATGGCATTGCCCACTCCTTCATAATGTTCCATTTCATCTACGCTCATAGCCGCAAGTGGCTCATCTATATTTCTCAAGTTTCTGCCTGCATAAGCGTAGCTTTTTATTTTAAAATCATTTTCTTCGTGTAATTCCATCAGCTCTGCCAGCAAGCTGAAATAACTTCCGATTTCTTTGTTTGACATCATTTTTTGCATATTTCCAAATCTATGGAAAAATCACTATATTTGATTAAATGCAACAATTTTATGGTAAGAAATATCGGGGGTATTTTTCTGACTATCCTGTTAGTAGCGGTCATTTATTTTTTAAACCGACCAATGGCAGATAAGCCCGCGTTGGGCAAGTTCTTCTCTCCTACTCATGGATTTTGGAAAAGCACTGTAAACAAAGAAAACAAAAACACGTCATTTACATTAAAATGCCTGAAGGGCAATGCTACTATCATTTATGATGAAATGGGTGTTCCGCATATTTTTGCTGACAATGAGCAAGATTTGCTGTATGCTCAGGGTTTTGCAGAAGCAAAAGACCGCTTATGGCAAATGGAATTCCAAATTTATGCCGCTTCGGGCAGACTATGTGAGCTGGTGGGAGATAAAGCTCTCGAATTAGATCGTTTTCATCGCCGTATCGGGATTGTACGTGCCGCAGAAAAAGCTGCTAAAGAAATTGCTTCCAATCCGGTATCAAAAATGGTAAGCGAAAGTTTTACTGCCGGAGTGAATGCTTATATTAATCAATTAAAAAAGGCGGATTTGCCTGTAGAATATAAGCTAATGGGCTACGAACCTGAACCATGGACTCCTTTAAAAAGTGCGATACTCGTAAAATTCATGGCAAAAGACTTGACCTATTATGATATTGATGTTGAAAATACCAATGCCTTGCGTGTATTGGGAAGCGATTTGTATAACAAATTATATCCTGACTTTCCTGAAAAATTAGATCCTATTATTCCGGTTGGAACAAAATGGGATTTCAAAAGTGTAGATTCCTTTGACCATGCAAAAGCATATAAAGGCCAACTCACAGATGTGTTATATAAAAATCCTTATAAAAAGTTTTATGCTAATCCGAATTACGGCAGTAATAACTGGTGTGTAAATGGCTCTAAAACAGCATCGGGTAAACCCATATTATGCGGCGATCCGCATTTGCAACTTAATCTTCCGTCTATCTGGTATGAAGTACAGTTGAGCTGTCCCGGACTCAATGTTTACGGTGTGACCATTCCGGGTGCACCCGGTGTTATTATCGGGCATAATGACAATATTGCGTGGAGTGTAACCAACTCTGAGCGCGATGTAATCAATAACTTTTCGGTAGAATATCAAGATAAAACCCATAAAGCTTACAAACTTGGCGATACTTTTGTCCCTTTTGAATATGATGTGGAAACAATAAAAATCCGGGGTAAAAAAGCATTTACTGACAGTATTAAAATGACAAAAGTGGGTGCAGTTGTTTACGATGAAAATTTCGGAGAAATTAATGATAAAAAACATCTGGCTACCTATTGGCGAGCTGAAGAACCATCGAATGACATGCTGACTTTTTATTATCTCAATCATGCCAAAAATCAGCAGGACTATTTGAATGCATTAAATTACTATTCTTGTCCAGGACAAAATTTTATTTATGCGGATAAAGACAATAATATTGCAATACGACAACAAGGTAATTTTATGTTGCGTGAAATAATCGGAGATGGCTCATTTGTTACCCCATTGGCAGCAGTTAATCTGGCGAAGCTAAAAGCCCGGATTCCAAATAATCAGAATCCGTATATACTCAATCCGGAGCGAGGATTTTGTAGCAGTGCCAATCAGAATCCTGTTGATCAAAATTATCCATATCTCACCAATGGACAATACGAAAATTACAGAAACCGGGTAATCAACAGCACACTTGCAGCCGGCCAAAATCTGACATGGCAGGATATGGGGAAATTACAAAACAACAATTTGAGCTTGCTGGCTAAAGAAACTTTACCCGTAATACTACTCGATTTAGACAGCATTTCGCAAGATGCAGTTTCCAAGGAAATATTTAACCAACTCAAAAACTGGGATTATTATACCAATCCTGATAAACGAGCACCCGTTTATTTTTATCATTTAGCAGATAAAATACAAAAACTGACTTATGATGAGTTGGATAAAAAAGGAGTTTCATTCATCTACCCTCAAACATATAATACGGCCTATTGGTTAGTATATAAGCCGGATCTGAGTATTTTTGATATTCGAAATACACCTAAAGTAGAAACTGCAAAAGATATTGTGAGGCTTGCATTTAAACAGACAGTTGATGATTTCAGTAAAGAATTTAAAAAGGGTGCTAAACGCGAAGACTGGGCTGATTTTAAAAATACGACGATACTACATCTGGCACAATTGAATGCATTCAGTTATGCTCATTTAAATATTGGAGGATATCACAATATTGTAAATGCTGCAGCTGACCGTTGGGGACCATCATGGAGGATGATAGTAGATTTTTCAGCAGGTAAGCCGCAATGTTATGCCGTATATCCGGGAGGACAAAGTGGTAACCCGGGCACAAAAAGCTATAACCAGTTTATAGATAAATGGGTGAAAGGTGAATATTTTACCAAACACTTTTTTGCGTCTAAAAATGATGCACTTGAATTTATTGCTTCCACCAACAAAAAATAAAACCGTATGTTCTTTATTAAGTTATTCTCCATCATGTTGCTCAGTTTTGTAGCCACATTATTTTTGCATTGGTACACTCCATTTATTATTTGTTTTGTAGTAGGATTAATTTTGTCAAATGAAAAAGGTAATAATTTTATTGCCGGTTTATTGGGTATCGGTTTATTTTGGCTGGGGTATGCTCTCTTTCTGGATATCAGCAATGAGCATATCTTAAGCAGCAAGATAGCCAACTTATTTTCTGAAAGTTTAAATACAGAAATTTCTTCCGGTGTTTTAGTGATGATAACTGGATTTTTAGGTGCACTATTAGGTGGTCTTTCTGCAATGGCAGGTGCTATGATAAGTGATAATGCACGCAAGCGCAAATTTAAAAGAGGCTTACGTGAAAAACGACCTAAATTAAATTTGAAATAATCAATTTAATGCCTTGTGAGCATACTCAAGGTAATTTCAATAATAAGTAAGAAACTACGTAGTAATTATTCTTCAGATGCCAGGCTTGCAGAAAAATATTCACGATTTAGTCGGGC
The DNA here is from genome assembly GCA_964451125.1 of uncultured Chitinophagales bacterium. Taxonomy (GTDB): domain Bacteria; phylum Bacteroidota; class Bacteroidia; order Chitinophagales; family JADIYW01; genus JADJSS01. The sequence continues at coordinate 19,901 of CAYVGM010000005.1, read as the reverse complement.
AATATTTTCCAAAGAGATTTGTTTAGGACATTCTGCTTCACAAGCACCGGTATTTGTACAACTGCCAAATCCTTCTTTGTCCATTTGTGCAATCATATTTAATACACGTTGTTTTCTTTCAGGAAAACCCTGTGGCAATAATGCAAACTGAGAAACTTTAGCCGATACAAACAACATAGCCGATGCATTTTTACATGCGGCTACACATGCACCGCAACCGATACAAGCTGCTGCAGCAAAGGCTTTGTCTGCATCTACTTTAGGTATAGGTATAGCATTGGCATCTACGGTTACACCTGTATTTACAGAAACATATCCTCCTGCTTGAATGATACGCTCAAATGGTGTGCGGTCAACAATTAAATCTTTCAATACCGGAAATGCGCGTGAACGCCATGGCTCAATAGTAATGGTATCACCATCTTTGAAAGCACGCATGTGCAACTGGCAAGTAGTAGTGCCCGCCCAAGGACCGTGCGGACGACCATTTATATACATACTGCACATCCCACAGATACCCTCGCGGCAATCGTGGTCGAATGCAATCGGCTCTTTATTTTCATTTACTAATTGCTCATTCAAAACGTCGAACATCTCTAAGAAAGACATTTCAGAAGAAATATTCTTGACATTATACGATTCAAAACCGCCTTTGTCATCTTTGTTTTTTTGTCGCCACACTTTTAATGTGAGATTCATATTGTAGTGTTCCATATTTTTTTAATTTGATAATTTGGTAGTTTGATAATTTGGTAATGATTTTTTTGATGTTGAAATAATTTTGGATAAAATTTTATGTATTGAATTAGATGTATCAAATAATTTTTCAGTAGTTGGATAAAATGATATTTGATTACACAATAGCAACCAATATTCAGTTTCATCTGTTTCTTTTGC
>CAYVGM010000005.1:0-18904 GCA_964451125.1 uncultured Chitinophagales bacterium | reverse complement strand
ATTGTAATATTTTCGTACACCAATTCTTCTTTGTGTAAATCCCAGTTGCTTTCACCGTTATATTCCCAAGCTGCTACATATTTATAATTTACATCGTCGCGTTCAGCTTCTCCATCTGAGGTTTGGTGTTCTTCTCTGAAATGACCTCCACAGCTTTCGTTTCTGTTCAATGCATCTTGACACATCAATTCGCCCAACTCTATGAAGTCGGCTACACGACCAGCTTTATCCAATTCCGGATTAATTTCATTTATACCTCCCGGAATCTTCACATCCGACCAGAACTCATTTCTCAATGCTTTTATTTCTTCAATAGCCTCTTTTAAATCGTTTGCATTACGTGCCATTCCGCATTTGTTCCACATAATTTTTCCTAAACGCTTATGGAAACTCTCTACTGATTTTGTTCCCTTAATATTCATCAGCTTGTTAATCCTGTCTTTTACCTCATTTTCAGCAGTTTCAAAAGCTGGATGATCTGTTGGTATGGCTTTAGTAGCAATCTCATCTGCTAAATAATTTCCTATGGTATATGGCAATACAAAATAACCATCTGCCAAGCCTTGCATTAAGGCTGATGCTCCCAAGCGATTTGCACCGTGGTCGGAGAAATTACATTCGCCTAATGCGTATAACCCTTCTACGGTAGTCATCAATTCATAGTCCACCCAAAGACCACCCATAGTATAATGCACAGCAGGATAAATACGCATCGGAACTTCATAAGGGTTTTCTCCCGTAATTTTCTCATACATATCAAACAAGTTGCCGTATTCTTCTTTTACCACTTCTTTGCCCAATCTTATCAAAGTTGCTTCATCCGGATTTTCGATACCCTGTTTTGAAGCCTCGGCTTTGCCATACTTATTTATCAAGTTATATTTAAAGTCGAGATAAACAGCTTGTTTGGTAGTTCCAACACCATAACCTGCATCACATCTTTCTTTTGCTGCACGCGAAGCCACATCCCGAGGCACCAAATTTCCAAATGCCGGATAGCGTCTTTCCAAATAATAATCTCTTTCTTCTTCAGGTATATCATTGGCTTTTCTGTTATCATCTTTGTTTTTTGGCACCCAAATACGACCATCATTTCTTAAAGACTCTGACATCAACGTTAGTTTTGACTGATGATCGCCGGAAACCGGAATACAAGTAGGATGTATTTGCGTAAAGCAAGGATTGCCGAAGAATGCGCCTTTTTTATGAGCTTTCCAAGCCGCAGTAACATTAGAACCCATTGCATTGGTGGACAAATAGAATACATTGCCATAGCCACCTGTTGCTAATACAACGGCATGACCGAAAAATCGTTCCAATTTTCCGCTTACTAAATCACGTGCAATAATACCGCGAGCTTTGCCGTCTATAATAACGATATCCAACATTTCGTGGCGTGTATATTGCTTTACACTACCCAAAGCCACTTGTCTTTCTAAAGCAGAATAAGCACCAAGCAAGAGTTGCTGACCTGTTTGTCCGGCTGCATAAAATGTACGTTTTACTTGCGTACCTCCGAAAGAACGATTGTTTAAATATCCGCCATATTCACGGGCAAAAGGCACCCCTTGCGCCACACATTGATCGATGATATTTACTGAAACTTCTGCCAGACGATGCACATTGGCTTCACGAGCACGATAGTCGCCGCCTTTTATGGTGTCATAAAACAAGCGATAAACTGAGTCACCATCATTTTGATAATTTTTAGCAGCATTAATACCTCCTTGAGCAGCTATTGAGTGTGCTCTGCGCGGAGAATCCTGAAAGCAAAATGCTTTTACGCGATAACCCAATTCGCCTAAGGTAGCTGCAGCTGATGCACCTGCCAATCCGGTGCCAATTACAATAACTTCAATTTTACGTTTGTTTGCAGGGTTGACAATTTTCACATGACCTTTATAGTCTGACCATTTTTTGTCTATTTCGCCTGCCGGTATTTTAGAATTAAGTGCCATATACTTGAGATTGAAAATTTATTTCGAATTTATTTTTTTTTAATTTTAAAACCAATTCTTTCCGTTGGCTTATTTTTTTGGATTAACAATTGTTTAAGCACATTAAATATTGCTGCAATATCATCATCGTGTTGTGTCAGTTTCTTTTCAAGTTGGTTTAGTTTCAATAAGATTTCCTTATGTGATATCAATAATTCGCGCATTTTTGTAAAGATGCGGATGATTTGTATATTGACTTGAATGGCTTGCTTGCTGTTTAATACACTTGACAACATGGCAACACCTTGTTCAGTAAATGCATAAGGTAGTTTTCTTGTTCCTCCCCAACTTGATGTCGCAATTTGCGATATCAAGTTTTCAAATTCTTCAGGTGTAAGCTGAAACATAAAATCTTGTGGAAATCTATCTATATTTCTTTTAACTTGTTCTACTAATCTTCTAGTTTCAACACCATACATTTCAGCTAAATCCCGATCTATCATCACTTTTTTATCCCGGATAATATAAATTTTATTTAAAATGATATGTTCAGAAACATTTACCAATGCAATATCTTATTTTGTAAAGAAAACAACTAAGGCAATCAATGCGAATAAAGAAGGAACAAGTATAGCAAAGGCTGTTCCCGTTTTTTTGATAATGGGTGTATATTTTTTGTGATTCAAACCTAAAGACTGAAAAGCACTTTGAAAACCGTGTAATAAGTGGTAGCCTAGAGAAATGAATGCTATGATATAAACAAGTAAAACAATTGGGTTTCTCAACGCCTCAGTAACCATGGTGTAAGAGTCTTCATCTTCGTGTGTAATATATAAAGCTTTTTTGGTAGGTATCCAAAACTGATATAAATGCACTACTAAAAAGATGAGCAACAAGCTACCCAAAATAGCCATAGAACGAGAATACCATGTAGAATTGGCATTGCCCGGTGAAACGGCATAACCGACAGGACGTTTGCTTTTATTTTCAAAGTGTAGTTTTAATGTCATGACGATATGTGCAATAAGACCAAGGAATAATCCTACTTCAATAATGCGCATCAGCCAAAAATGAGACATAAAATAAGCAACATCATTGAATGTATCTCCGCTGCTATCCATAATAATAGTCAAATTACAACCTAAATGAACTACTAAAAAGGAAATTAAGAATAAACCTGTAAGCCCTACTATAATTTTTCTGCCGACAGATGATGTGAAAAGATTACTATTTGCCATAAAACGATTTGTAAAATTCGATGCAAAGTTAAAAGTTTATACAGAGAATAGCTGAATATTTGCATAAAAAATTTATGCACAACAAAGGCTGAAACCACAATAACAGCAAAGAATATGATTAAAGTCATAAAAACATTATCATATATAAAACATCACATATTGGGATGATATACTTTTTCTGCAGTTTGCAATATGACAGTTTTATCCATTGACATAGTCTTGCATTGTTGTTTTACAAACAAATCCATTTGGTCGTCATAGTGTTTATTTCCTTCCACATTGCTGGCACCATAAGGTGAAATACTTTCAATTATAGGGCCGTTTTTAGTGAATTGAACCAACTCTATATATGTTTCTCCTACATCAGACTTATACATGCCGTCTTTATATTCTTTTATATACATAGCTGCAATTACATCAGGTACTCCTGCTACAGGTAAAGCTTTATTCCCTCTTACCAGTTTTTGAAAATCCCCCAGAGGAATTTCGAGCTTTCCAAAATGTTTTAAAAAATGTTGTTGTGCATCTTCTACACATTTTGCCAGAAAAGGTTCTTTTACTTTTGCCTGCACTGCAGGAAAATTACCATCTTTAATAAGCTGGTCAATTACTTTTTTAATAATAAATGCAACAAGTGCTGCTTGCTTATTATTAACATCTGCACTGCGATTCCATTTACTCAAAACAACAATAGTTTGTTTTATCTGAGGATATTTTTGAGGTGATAAATGCAATACATCTTCTATGTTTTCCATTGCATAATTATAAGCGGGATTCATAAAGGAAACATCATATTTTATTCTTTTAAAATCATCGTACGACAATTTCCCCGAATGTGCAAACAGGTATTGTGTGCGTATGCTTCTGTTATTTTCTAAAAAGAAATAATCTTTTTCGAGCGGATGATAATGTTTTACACAGTTTTCATCAAATGCCGTGCAATAAAATGGAGTATTATTATTATTATGCACATAGCCACAAGCAGGATTTATTATTTTAATCAAGCTGTCGTAAGGCCAGTAATTATTGGATTTCCATAAGGTTGCTGAGGTATCTCCGGGTAAGGTATGCCACCAGTCGTAGCTTCTGTTTTTATAGGGAAAATGTCCAATATCGGCATACATAATATTATTCTCTTTATCGGCATAAATGACATTAAGCCCGGGGAAGGACATCATTTTTAAAGCATCAGTAAATTCTGCAAAATTTGTAGCTTTATTCATTCTATACCATTGTTCGGCTGCACGAATATCAAATGCAGACGGGAAACGCACTGCAAAATATTTACCGTCATTTTCCAAGACAGGACCATAGACTGACTCATAATATTTTTTTGTTACTGGAATTTTTATAAACCAAAATAACTTTACTTTTAATTTTACTTTTTTCTCTGTCAAATCCAGCCATTGCCCATCGTACTTATACTGAATTTTTCCATCTTGTTTTCTCGTTGTCAGTAAATAGACATCATCATGGTCGGCAAAAGAAACGGTGTGTGCCCATCCTAAATGCTGATTTGCTCCGTGAAATAAGGTAACTCCACCCGGAAAAGTTGCCCCAAGCATATCCCAGCCTTCATCAGTATGTACATGTGCTTCATACCACGAATAGGGACCTTCTAATGGTTGATGTGAATTAATACCCAGATATACATTACCATCTTTAGTTTTATTGCTGTTTAGAGCAAAGCCATTGCTACCTTTAGGCGCTAACAGATTATCAGTTTTTATAGTGCCATCAGAAATTTTCATGACCGAATAAGGCACATTGGTCATCAATGCAAAACCTAAAACATAACCGGTAATAATATCTTTTTCGTTTACAGGAAAGGCATCTTTTAGCCAGACTTGATCCGGGTTTTTTGCGGCAAAATCATTGCAAGCTTGTGCGTAGGCAGTCAGCATGGCTCTGAATTTTGGAGTAAATGCCGAATCAAAATATTTCTCTGTTGTTTCTCTTGCGCCTACAAAAGCACATAAAAAATCCATCATAGCACCTTCTTTTCCTTTTACTTCTGCCAGTCTTCCTCGTGCAGTCAGAAAATTTTCCTGCATAGATTTAAAATCATCTTCAGCTGTAGCCCATGCTAATCCATATGCAGCTTCCTCATCCGTATGGGCATAGATATGAGGTACTCCCCAAGCATCACGAATGATTTCAATATTTTGCTTATTGACAGCAGATAAAATTTGCGTACATAGTAATACGATTGTAAAAAACAGAGGCTTCATAGTTATTGCTATATCAGACATTAAAATACACAATAAATTGAAAAAATTAAAAAAATAAAAAGAGGCTGTCTTGAGACAGCCTCTACAATTTAATCTTAATAAATTTTATTTATTAGTTGATGTAGCTTTTTTAACTGTTGTTTTTGTTGATGTTTTAGTAGGTGTCTTAGTAGACGTTTTTGTACCTGTAGATTTTACAGAACTTTTTGTTGTAGTTTTTACAGGCGTTTTAGTCGTTGTTTTTGCAGTAGTTTTAGCCGAGGTAGCAGTAGTTTTGCTGTCTGTTTTTACGATTGGAGTAGAAACAGGTGCTGGAGCAGGTGTAGGAATAATAGAAGTTGGTTCAGTAGTTGTTGTAGGAGCTTCTACAGTTCCACTGATGCGAATTACGGTTGGAGAATTTTTACCATTGTGGTTGATAGTTACTGTTTTAGAAAAAGGTCCAACTCTGTGTGTATCATAATGTACAGATACTTCCGATTTTTGTCCCGGCATTACCGGCTCTTTAGAATAATTTGGAACTGTACAGCCACAAGAACCGTGAGCTTCGCTGATGATTAATGGAGTTTTCCCAGTATTTGTGAAAACGAATTTTCTTGTACCGTCTGCATCTTGTTTGATAGTGCCGTAATCGATAGCATCTTTTTCAAATTTCATTTCAGGAGCATTCGGATCCGGTGCAACTGCCGACGGTACTGTTTCACCTTGAGCAAATACACCTAATGTACCTGCAAACATGGATAAAGCTAAAAGAATTTTTTTCATGGTAGTAAAAATTTATTTTGTTGAATTATTTTTGATAGTTCAAAATTAATATCATTTTTCTATGTTGGATGAACTTTGGGGAATTTTAAGTATAGTTTAACAATTTGAACGTTATTATCAAAAACTAAGTATCTTTGAAGCATGCGAAATACAGTATTTTTAAGTTTATTTCTTCTCTTTTCAATCTATAATACACAAGCTGAAATTGGCGTATTAATTGGCGCACGCGCCGGAATGAATATGGCTCATTTAAGAAAATACAGTCCACCTGCTAATTATAAAAAAGCTATGTTGCTCGGTTCTGATATGGCCGCACAAATTAGAATTGATTTCAATAAATACATTGGCATACAGACAGAAATTGAATTTTCTCAAAAAGGGCAAGCTTGGAAGATGAAACAAGACTCAGCAAAGTATTATGCAAAAACGGTCATCAATTATATTCAGTTCCCCATTTTGGCAGCTGCACATTTCGGCAATGAAAAATACAGAGGAGTTATTCTGTTAGGACCTTATATTTCGTATTGGTCCGGAGGATATACACAGTCATCTACTCATATTAATCATACAACTCAAAGCGAAAGAGACGCAAAACATACTTACACGACAGATGATAACCGGTTGGATGTGGGAATTGTATCAGGACTTGGTGCTGATTTTAAACTCGGAAATGGATGGCTGGAATTTGCCATTCGACATAATGCCGGTTTTTTGCCAACAGTTAAAAAATCATCTGCATTACCCAAACTCTATAATTGCAATATGAGTTTCAGTTTGGGTTATTATTTTGATGTGATATCAAACAAAAAAATAAAAGAATAATTAAGCCAGCTTAACTTTCTTGTCTAAATAAACATCTTGTATAGCATTCAGTAATTGTACACCTGTTTTCATTTCTTTTTGAAATGCCTTTCTTCCTGAAATCAAGCCCATACCTCCTGCCCTTTTATTGATAATTGCAGTATCTACTGCTTCAGCCAAATCAGTTTGCCCTTTGCTTTCACCACCTGAATTAATTAACCCTGCTCTGCCCATATAACAATTTGCCACTTGGTAGCGTGTCAAGTCAATCGGATGGTCTGTTGTCAACTCATCGTACACTTTTTTATGTGTTTTACCGAATTTCACTGCATTATAACCACCATTGTTTGTCGGTAGTTTTTGTTTAATGATATCGGCCTGAATGGTAACTCCCAGATGATTGGCTTGTCCGGTTAAATCTGCTGATGTATGATAGTCAACATTACCTATTTTGAAGTCCGGGTTTCTCAAATAACACCACAAAACTGTAGCCATACCCAATTGATGAGCATACTCAAATGCTTGTGCTACTTCCACAATCTGACGTTTACTTTCAGGAGAGCCGAAATAAATGGTAGCTCCAACGGCAACTGCACCCATTTCCCATGCTGATTTTATCGTGCCAAACATAATCTGGTCGAATGAATTAGGATAAGAAATAAATTCGTTGTGATTTATTTTTACTATAAATGGAATTTTATGTGCATATTTTCGAGCGATGGAACCGAGCACACCATAAGTTGAAGCCACGGCATTACAACCGCCTTCAATAGCTAATTTTACTATGTTTTCGGAATCAAAATAAATGGGATTAGGTGCAAAACTTGCTCCTGCACTGTGCTCTATTCCCTGATCAACCGGTAAAATAGATACATATCCTGTATTAGCTAAGCGTCCGTTGCTAAATAGCTGTTGCAAACTGCGTAATACTTGCGGACTACGGTTACTGTTAATCCATACCTTATCTACAAAATCTTTGCTTGGTGTATGCAGACTTTTTTTGTCTATTGTTTTGCATTCGTGTTCCAGTAAAAATTCAGCTCTTTGTTCGCCTAATAAATCCGAATAGTTCATTTTTAATATTTTTTACGGTGCAAAGATAAGCATTTGCGAAATAGTTACCTGCTAATTTCATTTTTTTAGTTTACAACCAATCAATTTTTTACTTTTATGACGAAAAAAAGTGCTTGTGTTATGCTTACTCGTCATTTGTTTAATCTGGATTTTTTAGCTGCCGATAATTTTGATAGTATAGTTATGGATTTAACAGAAAATCCAACACCAAAAGATAAGATACCTGTAGTGATAACTCCAAATGTAGATTTGACGGTGCATTTGAATAAAAATAAAAAATTGTTGCATGCACTTCAGCATTCACGCTATATTCTGCCAGATGGATTTCCCATCATATTATTTTCAAAATTATTGGGAAGACCATTGAAAAAGCGACTTGCCGGAAGTGATCTGTTTCCTGAAATATGGGAAGCAATAAAAAATAAAAAGCAAAGAGTATTTTTTATAGCACCACACCAAGAAGTGAAAACTATTTTAGAAAAAGAATATACTGATGCCCAGTTTTACATTCCTCCGTTTTTTACTGAAACTGAAGAGCATGTTGAAGAACAGGCTCAACTTATTTTTCCATTACTGTTACAGCATCAGCCACAGCATATTTTTTTAGGCTTGCGTTATCCTAAGCAAGAAATGCTGATACTTAATCTACATCGGAAGATAGTAGAGCATAACGTGTCAAAACAACAGCAAGGGCAAATAAAAATGCCCATTTTTTATAACCTGGGAGCTTCGTATGAGTTTTATTGTGGTTTGAAAAAGCGTGCTCCAAAAGTATGGCAACAATTCCATTTAGAATGGTTTTACCGTTTTTTATCTGAACCCAAACGCACTTTTAAACGCTATTTTTGGGATGACTTGTATATCTTAATACTTTTCTTTAAAGAATTATCCAATAAAAAATCTGCTAAAGATTAGCGCAAGGATGCATCCGCATTTCTAATCTTATCCAAAATATGATTCATTGTATGCATTTCCTCCTTAGAAAGCATTTCATACCTTGTGTTCATTACTTGAGAAATTTCTTCATCTATTTTAGACAACAACTGTAGTCCATTTTCAGTAATATTGATGAGAACTTCGCGCCTGTTTGAAGGGTTTATATCTCTGGAAATCAATTCTTTAACTCGAAGTTTCTCAACTAAACGTGTAGCATTGGACATTTTATCCAGCATGCGTGACGTGATATCATTTAAGTTCATAGCAGTTGGATTTGAACCTCTTAAAATCCTCAAAACATTATACTGTTGCATGGAAATACCATAACTTTTAAAAAAACGAGTACTTCTGCTGCAAATAAAACTTGATGTAAAAATTACGTTTAATTCAGTCTTTATTTCTAAACTGGAGAATGATTTTACCTTAATTTCCTCTTCTAAAGTTTTCATTAGATTTTTTTAAAATTAATAAAAAGATAGTTAGTTGTGTTAGCAGAATAGGAGGATTTTAATGCCTTATTCTGTCAAGGATAATATTTAGCTGTTCTAATTCATAGGGATTTACCAGTTTGAACAAATCTTCGAGGAAATGATTAATTTTTTCATCCAATTCTGTCAGAACTTGCACGCCTAAATTAGTAATGACGATGTTTACCTCTCTCCTGCTTTGCGGATTGATTGTCCTGTTCACCCATTTTTTTTCTTCCAGTTTATCAATAATACGTGTAGCATCAGAATTTTGGTCTATCATGCGTTGTGCTATATCAACTAATTTGAGACCAATAGGATATTGACCTTTAAGAATACGCAATACATTAAACTGCTGAATAGATAAATCGTATTTCTTAAAAAAATGCAACTGTTTATTTACCATCCATGAATTAGTAATCATACAGTTTACCATAGACTTGTGATAGATATTTGTAAAACTCTTAGGTTTTATTATTTTCACAATTGACATAAAAGCTACGCTTTAGTTGTCGGGTTGCTGAAATTAATTGGAATAGCAACTTGTTCATTATCTTTAATTTCCCCATTCATTTGTTCAAATTTGCGCACATTATCTACCAATGCCCCCATCAAACGCTTCGCATGTTGAGGTGTCAGTATGATTCTTGATTTTACTTTTGCTTTGGGTACACCCGGGGCTACTCTGATAAAATCAATGACAAACTCCTGATTGGAGTGTGTAATAATGGCTAAATTGGAGTATTCACCTTCGGCAATGTCTTCAGGCAATTCAATGTTAATTTGATTTTGATTATTTTCCATACAACTATTGTATCTAATTTTATTAGAAAGCTAATATAAAAAAAAACTGCCAATTTCTGGCAGTTTTTTTATTTTAAGATATTTTAAACTAGTCTTCTGTTTGTTCAATCATAGCTTTTTTAGCCATCATGCGTTCATATTCGCGCTTAGAAGCAACCGTTAAATCCTGAAATTCTTTCACTCCTGTTCCGGCTGGAATACGATGTCCAACGATAACATTTTCTTTTAACCCGCGCATCAGATCCTTAGAGCCATTAATAGCAGCTTGATTTAATACTTTCGTTGTTTCCTGGAAAGATGCGGCAGATATCCAGCTGTGAGTACCCAATGATGCTTTGGTAATACCTTGCAATACTGGCTCAGCGGTTGCCGGAACGGCATCACGAAATTCCACAGGTTTTCTGTCGTTTCGTTTCAAAAATGAATTTTCTTCACGCACCTGACGCATGGTAACAATCTGACCTGCCGATAAAGTATCAGAATCGCCGGCATCTGTAATTACTTTTTTATCAAAAATGTAGTCATTTTGTTCAATAAAGTCAAATTTGTCCACCACTTCACCTTCCAGAAATTTAGTATCTCCTGCATCATTTACCAATACATCACTCATCATTTGTCGAACAATCACTTCAATGTGCTTATCGTTGATTTTCACACCTTGTAAGCGGTAAACTTCCTGAATTTCATTTACCAAGTAAGCTTGTAATGCTGAAGGTCCTTTAATTTTCAAAATATCACTTGGTGTAATAGCCCCATCAGATAAAGGCATACCCGCTTTTACAAAGTCGCCGTCTTGTACAAGGATATGTTTTGTCAATGGCACCAGATATTTTTTCTGTACGCCGTCTTTTGATGTTATTGTGATTTCACGATTACCGCGTTTGATTTTACCGAAAGTAACCTGACCGTCGATTTCAGAAACTTTAGCCGGATTAGAAGGATTACGAGCTTCAAATAATTCTTGAACACGAGGAAGACCACCCGTGATGTCACGCACTTTACTCAGTATACGTGGAATCTTAACGATGATTGTACCCGGATTTATAGCCTGACCATCTTCTACTACAATATGCGCACCTACAGGTATTGAGTAAGAATATAAGTCTTTGTCTTTCTCGTCAGTGATAATAATGGCAGGAGATTTTTTCTTATCTCTTGATTCTATGGTTACTTTTTCACGGTGACCTGTTTGCTCATCTAATTCTTCACGGTAGGTGATACCTTCAATGACATGTTCAAATTTAATTTTACCCTTAAACTCTGAAATAATTACGTTGTTGAACGGATCCCAAGAACATAACAAGTCTCCTTTTTTCACTTTTTGTCCGTTTTTCACGTTCATAATTGCTCCATAAGGAATATTATTCGTAATCAATACACGGTCAGTTCCATCTTCTACGATATTGATCTCACCGGTTCTGCCGATAACTACCAAGCGTACTTCACCGTCTTCTCCTTCTTGTTTAACTGTTTTTACAGAGTCAAACTCAAGTTTACCATCAAATTTTGCCGGCATTTGTGATTCAGAAGCAATATTGGCTGCTGTACCACCCGTGTGGAATGTACGTAAGGTAAGCTGTGTACCCGGCTCACCGATAGACTGGGCAGCAATAATACCCACAACATCTCCAAACTGAGCGGTGCGGTTATTTGTCAGGTTGCGACCATAGCATTTAGAACAAACACCTCTGCGCATTTCGCAAGTTAAAACTGAACGAATTTCAACACTTTCAATAGGTGAATCTTCGATCTTTTGTGCTTTAGCTTCATCTATCATCTCCCCTTCTTTTACAATCATTTCACCGGTAAGTGGATGAATTACATCCAACAGTGCAGTTCTGCCTGTGATTCTTTCAGAAAGTGATTCAATAATTTCTTCATTCTCTTTTAGGGCAAAAGTATTCAGTCCTCTAAGTGTTCCACAGTCTTCACCATTAATAACTACATCTTGCGCCACGTCCACCAAACGACGAGTCAAATAACCAGCGTCAGCCGTTTTCAAAGCCGTATCCGCCAAACCCTTACGAGCACCGTGTGTTGAAATGAAGTATTCCAATACGTTCAATCCGTCTTTAAAGTTGGAAAGAATCGGGTTTTCAATAATCTCGCCACCTGTAGAACCGGATTTACGCGGTTTTGCCATCAATCCACGAATACCGGCAAGCTGTTTGATTTGTTGCTGAGAACCCCTTGCTCCAGAGTGCAACATCATATACACGGAGTTGAATCCCTGACGGTGAGTAGAAATTTCTTTCATCAAACTATCCGTTATACGAGTGTCTACACGTGTCCAGATGTCAATAATCTGGTTATAACGTTCGTTGTTGGTAATTAAACCCATATTATAGTTAGCCCAAACTTCATCCACTTCTTCAGAAGCATCAGTCAACAATTTAGATTTGATATTCGGTATAATCAAATCATCAATATTAAATGATAATCCTCCTTTGAATGCCTGGCGGTAACCTAATTCTTTGATATCATCAAGGAATTTAACTGTCGTAGGGATATCAGTACTGGCTAATACATCACCAATTACATTTTTTAAACTCTTTTTAGAGAGTAACTCATTTACATAAGAACATTGAGCAGGAACAACTTCATTAAATATCAAACGACCTACCGTAGTTTCAATGAGTTTCTTTGCCGGTTTGCCATTTTCCAACACTCTTACACGACATTTAACATATGCATGCAAATCTACCTGACCTTCATTTAAAGCAATAATGGCTTCTTCGGCTGAATAAAATACCTTGCCTTCCCCTTTCACATTATCATCACCCATGGTTTTCTTACCTTTAGTAAGATAGTATAAACCCAAAACCATGTCCTGAGAAGGAATAGTAATAGGCGTACCATTTTGAGGGTTCAGGATATTATGCGAAGCCAACATTAAAATTTGTGCTTCTAAAATTGCAGCATTGCTCAGCGGCACATGCACTGCCATTTGGTCACCGTCAAAGTCGGCGTTGAATGCAGTGGTTACTAATGGATGAAGCTGAATGGCTTTACCTTCAATTAATTTAGGCTGGAAAGCCTGAATAGACAAGCGGTGTAATGTCGGGGCACGGTTTAGCATAACCGGATGTCCTTTCATTACATTTTCCAAAATATCCCAAACAACTGCTTCTTTTTTATCTACTAATTTTTTAGCAGATTTTACAGTTTTTACTATACCTCTTTCGAGTAATTTTCTGATAATAAACGGCTTGAATAACTCGGCAGCCATATCTTTAGGCAAACCACACTCGTGCAATTTCAATTCAGGACCAACCACGATTACCGAACGACCGGAATAGTCAACACGTTTACCTAACAAATTCTGACGGAAACGACCTTGTTTTCCTTTTAAAACATCAGAAAGTGATTTCAACGCTCTACCACCTTCTGCTTTTACTGCATTGGATTTCCGAGAGTTATCAAATAAAGAGTCAACTGCTTCTTGAAGCATGCGTTTTTCATTTCGCAAGATTACTTCAGGAGCTTTTATTTCAATAAGGCGTTTCAAACGATTGTTTCTGATAATGACACGACGATATAAATCGTTCAAATCTGAAGAAGCAAAGCGACCGCCATCCAATGGAACTAAAGGACGCAATTCAGGTGGAACAACTGGAAGATATTGTACTATCATCCATTCCGGACGATTTTCTACATGCTCATTGGCTTCGCGGAATGCTTCCACCACGCTCAAACGTTTCAAAGCTTCTGACTTTCGTTGCTGAGAAGTTTCGTTAGATGCTTTATGACGCAATTCTGCAGATAATTTAGTCAGTTCTATTCTTGATAACAGGTCGCGTAAAGCTTCGCCACCCATTTTGGCAATAAACTTATTTGGATCATCATCAGACAAAAGCTGATTATCTTTTGGCAATGCATCCAAAATATCGAGATATTCTTCTTCTGTAATTAAATCCAGATATTTCGTTGTTTTCTTTTCACCGTTTACACTAACACCGTCTTCTGTAATGCCCGGCTGAATGACAGCGTATCTCTCGTAATAAACGATAGTTTCCACATTTTTAGAAGACAAGCCTAAAATATAACCTATTTTATTAGGTAAAGATTTGAAATACCAAATGTGAACAACCGGAACAACTAATTTGATATGTCCCATTCGCTCACGGCGAACCTTCTTTTCTGTAACTTCTACGCCGCAACGGTCACACACAATTCCTTTGTAGCGGATTCTTTTATATTTGCCGCAAAAACATTCATAATCTTTGGTAGGCCCAAAAATGCGCTCACAAAACAGACCTTCCATTTCGGGTTTGTAGGTACGGTAGTTGATAGTTTCGGGTTTTTTTACTTCGCCGAAAGAACGCTCAAGGATAGAATCGGGAGAAGCCAATTTTAACGTAATAGTTGAAAATTCGGTTTTGATTTTGTTGTCCTTCTTGAAAGGCATAAGCTATTGATTTTTAGTTAGATATAATAAAAAAAACGGGATAAGTAACCTACTTATCCAAAATCGAACTGCGAATATACAATTATTCCTTCAAAGTTAGAATTCAGCAAAGAATAAAATAACATTAATTTGCAATGAATTTTGACAGAGAAGTAATGACTACCCAGTTGAGTTTATTTACCTTAAAATAGAATAATTATACGTCTAAAATAAAATATTTCTTTAAAAAATGACTCTTTATTATCTTGCAAACAATTTATAGTTTAATTCTACCCTTATTATCTTTTATTCTTTTCTTAAGTTTAACTTTCTTATTTGTCCGTACCTGTCTTTATTTGTATTTTCATCGGATAAATTAGGATATGAAAATTTCGTACAACTGGCTAAAATCACATATTGATATTCCTTTTTCCATTGAAGAACTTAAAGACACACTCACAGATATCGGCTTGGAAGTGGAGGCGGTAGAGCCTTTTGAGTCTATAAAAGGCGGCTTAAAAGGACTGCTTACCGGTCATGTCATCGAAAAAGAAAAACACCCGGATGCTGATAAATTATCTGTTTGTAAAGTTGATACAGGTACTGAAATTCTGCAAATTGTGTGTGGCGCACCCAATGTGGCAGCCGGTCAAAAAGTAATTGTAGCCACCGTAGGCAGCACAGTATATCCTACAAATGGCGAGGCATTTGCCATCAAAAAAGCTAAAATTCGCGGAGTAGAATCATTTGGGATGATATGTGCCGAAGACGAAATCGGATTAGGCACATCACACGATGGCATTTTAATATTAGACGAACAAACAGAAGTTGGCAAGCAGGCAGCTGAACTTTATAATGTGGAAAATGATTATTTATTAGAAATAGGCTTAACTCCTAACCGCACGGATGCATTTTCTCATATTGGCGTAGCCAGAGATTTAGCGGCATGTCTCTCATTCAGAACAAAACAAGCTTATAAACTGAAAGTAGCAGAGACAGGCAATTATACTGAAAGCTGCAAAAATCTGCATAACGATTTTAGTGTCGAAATTGAAAATGAAGCAGCTTGTCCATATTACAGTGGTATGATATTAACTGCTATTCAGGTAAAAGAATCGCCGCAATGGCTGAAAAACAGATTGCTTTGTATCGGTCAAAAACCTATCAACAATGTAGTAGATATTACCAATTTTATTTTGCATGAATATGGTCAGCCACTGCATGCTTTCGATTTAAACGAAATAAAAGGAAATAAAATCATTGTAAAAAATCTTCCCGAAAAAACTAAATTTCTGGCATTAGACAACAGCACTATTGAATTGCAGCAAGAAGATTTGATGATTTGCGATGGAGATGGAAATGGCATGTGTATTGCCGGCGTATATGGTGGTCTGGAATCTGGTGTAAAAAACAGCACTACAGCCATCTTTTTAGAATGTGCTTATTTTGATCCTAAAACAATACGTCGTACTTCTATGCGCCATACCTTGCGTACCGAATCTGCCATACATTTTGAGAAAGGAATTGATCCGAATATTCAAGAAAAAGCATTAAACCATGCTATTCATTTGCTTACAGCATTGGCAAATGCCCAACCTGCATCGCCTGTTTATGTTGCACCGTCTGAGCACATCCGATTTGACGGAAAAAATTATAAAGCTCCATTCGATGTTACCTTACCATTGAGTGATATACATAAACTTACCGGAGCTGCTATTTCAAAAAAAGAAGCTGAAGAAATTGCGGGCTTGTTAGATATTCTAGTGAATGACAACAGCACAGAAGATAGTTTGCATTTGGCTGTTGCTCCTTACAGAACAGATGTATATCGCCCTGCAGATGTTATTGAAGAAATATTGCGCATTTACGGATTTAATAATGTGCCGATACCGACTAAATTAAATGCCTCTGTTCAGTTTTCTAAGCATGATTTTAAAGACAAACTTTATAATAAGACTGCTGATTTTTTAGTAGCTCGCGGTTTCTTTGAAATGATGAATAATTCCATAGTAAAATCGAAGCAACAGGCAGCTTTAAAAAATGAAAATGAAGAAAACTGGGTGCGTTTATTAAGTTCGATCAATGTAGAATTAGATGTTTTGCGCAATAATATGTTGTTCAGCGGACTGGAAACTGTGGCACATAATATCAATCATAAAAATCCGTTGATTCAATTGTTTGAATTTGGGAAAACGTATACAAAAACAGGTAATTCAGCTTATCAAGAAGAAAATCATTTGGCACTTTTTCTGAGCGGAACAGTAGTATCGCCGAATTGGAATACAAGTGAAAAGAAAGCTGATTTTTATTATCTCAAAGCCATACTGGAAAGCTTGTTTGCTTCTATTGGAGTTTTTAAATATGAAACAGAAAATGCAGAAAATGAAATTTTTGACTATGCATCCAGTATTTTGTATAACGGAAAAACAATAGCTGTATTTGGAAAAGTAAATGCTTCATTAAACAAATTATGTGCTATTAAAAATGATGTTTTTTATGCAGATGTTTTTTGGGATGAAGTATTAACTATCACAAAAAAACAAGAAATACAATATAAAAAGATTTCAAAATTTCCTGTTGTGCGTCGTGATTTAGCACTGTTGTTAGACAAATCAGTATCCTTTGCACAAGTGAAAAATATTGCTGAAAAAACAGGCAAAAAATTACTGACGGATATAGAGCTTTTTGATATCTATGAAGATGAAAAAATCGGAAAAGACAAAAAATCGTATGCCGTAAGCTTCACATTTAAAGATTCACAGAAAACCCTTCAGGATACCGAAATAGAACTAGTAATGAATAAACTCATTACTGCCTATCAGACTGAGCTAAGCGCACAGATAAGGTAGCAAATGGACAGTTTACAGTTGGCAATAAGTAAAATCAACATAATCAAGATGACAAATGTAAGATTCAACATTTAGCATTTAAAATTCAACATTAAGTTGTTATTTCAGTACTATCGTTCTTTCTATCGGGTTAAATTGATTTTCAACGGCATTTCCTATAGCATCTAAAAGCGTTAACCTGATTACATTTTTCCCTTTTGGCAATCCTTCCATAAAATAGCCTGCCCATTTGGTGAGCATAAACTCCGTGCCATTGATTTCAGCTTTCACTTTATATCCGTCTTTTGCTAAATCACAATTCACCAAATAAAAATCCAATAAGACAGCATCCGTTTCGTTGCCGGTATATTCGCCTTTAGGGCGGCTGTAAAACAACATAGGCTTGCTTAAATCCGGTTGCGCAAAACGGGAATATATTCTGGATTTCCCTGTAATTGCTGAGGTCAGGACATAGGCATTTTTATTTTTGATACTTTCGTGATAGGAACGCGATAAAAATGATAATACGATATGCTGTCCGTCATTATTGGCTTTCACTTTTGCCATAGGCGTGTACAATGCATTATAAGGTCCATTGTCAACTAGCGTATGCACATGCTGTCCCTTAGCTGAATTAGCACAGTTTTTCAATCCTGTGGTATCGGTTTGCACACCAAACTCATAGTTTGTTGTTGTAAATTTCAGTGCAATCGTATTCGTGTCCAAATCTTCGTAAGAAGAAATAATTTCTTGTTGCAGGGTTGCATTTTCGAATTGTTCGGGTGAATATAATTCTGTTAGCGTAATGCCGTTTTTAGTAAGTGTTTCCAATTTTGCAGTGCGTTTATTTTCATTATTTACTTGGCTTATTTTTTGGCTTTTTCCCGATTTACAAGCGAATGCAATTAATACTGCAGCGATGATGGCAAATCCTGTTCTTTTCATAATTCATTTTTTAAAGACTCTAACAAAAATAAGGCATGAATTTCATTTATTTTATAATTCTTATGAGAGGGTTTGATTTTTAGTTTTTTATATAAAAGTTCATATAAAAAGCGTGTATTGTTTACATCGTACTCATCTCTATTTGCATTTTGATTTTGGATAGCTTCGACAATTCTTTTTGGTAATATTTTTTTTGCTGTTTGTTTAAAATTATGCAATGCCAGTGTGCTGTCGAAAAGCGGCTTTTTGAAATTAACGGAAAGCGGTTTAAAATAATCAGAAAATAAATAGTCATTATATATCTGCTGACCTATGCGTTCTTTTATCGGCAAATTATACCAAAATTGTATCCATGTTTTATCCCAATAAGGCAGATAAAATGACAATCCAAAAAATGCATAAACATGTACGGAATTAATAATGAATTTTGAAACTCGATTTCTGATAAACCAATCCTGATAAGCTTGGTAATCATTTTTAGAAGTTGTAAC
>CAYVGM010000004.1:9180-28607 GCA_964451125.1 uncultured Chitinophagales bacterium | reverse complement strand
CTTTTATAAGTTCGCTTAGCGATGGTGGTAAAAATAGTATTTGCTCGGGATGAAGCAGCTTTTTCTTTGTTGGTGTATACAAAGAAATTAAATAAAATTATAAATATAGTATATTTATATTAAGTATTTATAAAAAAAATCATAAAAAAAAGACTGCCCTTTTAAGACAGCCTCATCCTTTCACTAAATGAAAATTATTTTTTCAAAGCGTCTTTTGCTCCGGCTTTTGCTCCTTCTGCAGCGCCTTTCACTACGTCACCTGCTTTAGTAGCAGCATCTTTAGTAGCAGCAGCAGCATCTTGTGCAGCATCTTTAACTGTACCGGCAGCTGTTGAAGCAGCATCTTTAGTTGCATCTACAACTGTTCCTGCAGCATTAGCTACTGAATCTCCGGCAGCTACAACTGCATCACCGGCATTTTCAACAGCATTTTCAACAGCAGTTTCCTCAGTTTGACCTTCTTCAGGTGCTTTTTCTTTACATGCTTGAACTCCTACAAATAATGTAGCAGCAGCGAAAATCACGAATAATTTTTTCATTTTTTGGTTGTTTTAATTGATGCAAAAATAAGGTTTATTGAGAATCTAAGAAATAAAATTTTGTTAAAAAGATTAAATAAAAAAAAGCCGTCATATGACGGCTTTTATTGTTTTACAACACTAAATTATTTAGCAACTGTATCTGTAACAGTTGTAGTTGTTGTTGTAGTAGTTGTAACACTAGAGTCACCTGTTGCTGCAACCGGCTCAGTAACTGTTGTTTCAGTTGTTGTTGTTTCTTCAGTTTGAGCTGCATCTTCTTTTGGTTTGCAAGCTACGAATAATGTAGCTACTGCGAATACTACGAATAATTTTTTCATTTTTGGTTGTTTAAATTAATTTAAGAATGATGCAAAGGTAATTATGATGCAAAAATTTTGTATCACTTAGCTTATTAAGTATTCATTAATAAATTTCTAACTAAAAATCATTAATCTTCCCAGCCTTTTGTGCGTTCTACCGCTTTTTTCCAGCCTCTAACCCATTTTTCGCGCTTTTCTTCTTTCATTTTTGGGTGAAACTCTGCACTGATACCCGAATTTTTTACAAGTTTATCTTTAACGTAAAACCCAACACATAAACCCGCCAGATAGGCAGCACCTAAAGCCGTAGTCTCTATTACCTTAGGTCTTTTAACTACAACATCTAATATATCGGATTGAAACTGCATCAACGTATTATTTGCACTGGCACCGCCATCTACATTTAATGCTTTAAGCTTAATACCCGAATCTTTTTCCATCACTTCCAGAATATCCAGCGTCTGGTAGGCCAAAGATTCCAAAGTGGCACGTATCAGATGCGCTTTTGTCGTTCCTCTGGTAAGACCGAAGATACCTCCGCGGGCATACATATCCCAGTAGGGTGCCCCTAAGCCGGCGAAAGCCGGAACAACATAAACACCACCTGTGTCTTCCACTTTCATAGCATAATACTCCGAATCGGGAGCTGTATCTATAATTTTTAATCCATCACGCAGCCATTGTATAGCAGCTCCTGCTACAAAAACACTGCCTTCGAGTGCATATTCTACTTTATTATCTATTCCCCAGGCTATAGTAGTCAGTAAGCCGGAATGAGATACTACAGGCTCTGTTCCGGTATTCATCAGCATAAAACAACCAGTACCATAGGTATTTTTTGCCATACCGGGTTCAAAGCACAGCTGCCCGAAAAGTGCACTCTGCTGATCGCCGGCTACTCCGGAAATAGGAATTTGCATATCAAAAAAGACTTCTTCATCGGTATAACCAAATATGCCGGAAGATGGCTTTACTTCCGGAAGCATTTTTTCAGGAACATCCAACTCATGCAGCAGTCTTTCATCCCATTTCAAGTCTTTAATGTTATACAATAAAGTACGAGATGCATTACTGTAATCAGTGGCATGTACTTTTCCTTTAGTTAATTTCCACATCAGCCAGGTATCAACGGTACCGAAGCACAATCTGTTTTCGTGTGCTTTTTGCCTCGCTCCTTCTACATTATTTAATATCCAGTTGATTTTAGTACCTGAAAAATAGGCATCTATAACCAGTCCTGTATTTTCTTTAACATAATCCGAAAGTCCTTTGTTTTTTAGTTCATCGCATAAGGCTGCCGTGCGTTTGTCTTGCCAAACGATGGCATTGTAAATCGGATTTCCGGTTTCTTTATCCCATACAACAGCCGTTTCTCGCTGGTTTGTAATACCGATGGCGGCAATTTCTGCTGCATGTATATTCGCTTTTGCGACCACTTCACGGGCAACTTCTATTTGTGTTTGCCATATTTCATTAGGATTATGCTCTACCCATCCCGGTTGTGGAAATAGTTGTGTAAATTCTTTTTGTGCCGTGGCAATACTATTGCCTTGACTATCAAACAAAATAGCTCTTGAGCTGGTGGTACCCTGATCGAGGGCAAGGATATATTTTTTGTGCATGATTAGTAATTAGGCAGTGAAGTTACAAACTTCATTTTTTTATTTTATTTGAATAGTTGAAATTATAGGATAATGATCAGAAAAACTGGTGTACCTGAATTTACAAAAACAAGTATCGCTATTTGCTTCCAATATGGTTATCGGCTGAAGTGTAACTAAATTTCTATGTTGTTGGTTCAATAAAATATAGTCTAATGTTTCTAAAGTGTGCTCTGAGAATTTAAAAGCCAAATCATTATGAATCCCATTCCATGAATAAGACAGACCATCAAAAACACAAGGAACAGTATTTAAAACATGCAACATATTTTTGTAGGCAATTGTATCGTAATAGTTTACATTTAAATCGCCACAAATCAGCTGTGGAATATTAGCTTGTTGATGTTTATCTAAAAAATCTTGCTTAAATTGATTGAATTGCTTAAAACGAGTTTGCTCATACTTCTTTAGACTTTGGGCATGTACACCTACGATTTGTACAGGTTTGTTTTTAATATTGATTTGTGCTAAAACTGCACCTTTTTTTGCAAACCTGTCAGATCCTTTTCGTTTTTTAAAGATGAAATTGTACTGATTTTCAATGGGATATTTGCTCAAAATCAAAATACCGCTATTCAGTTTCAGCAAACCTCTTTTGGTAGGTTTTGTTGAATAGGGCAACTGTGATTTCAGGCTATCCACTAGTATTTGGTTTATCGACTTTATAAAAGCCTCTTCCAGAACTACTACATCGGGGTTTTGTATATTAATATAGTTAGAAATAAATGTTGCACGCTCTTGCTGGCACGATTTAAAAATTATTGGAGGAATCATGAAAATATTCCAAGACAAAATCTTAATCTCCTGAGCTCTTGCTGAAGTAGATAGTAAAAATAAAATATATATTATATATTTACTCATATTGTTTTAAATTCGTCACCTGTTTATATTGGAATTTTAGTAAAAGCATCTAAACCGCTTTGGTCTTGTCAACAAATTGAATATAACAAATTACAACAATGCTTACTTATCAGCCTATAAATAAGATGTTATCAATCTGTAAAATAAGCATTTTAACAAATAAAAAGCTTAAATTTGCGCCTCAAAAATCACTATAGTGCATATTTCCGACATAAAACTAATTTCAGGAAGAGCTACGGATTATCTTGCCAATAAAATAGCGGACAGCTATGGACAGGATTTGACTCCTGTGGAAGTCTTGCAATTCAGTGACGGAGAATTTGAACCGGTTATAAAAGACAGCGTTCGAGGTGCTTTTGTCTTTATTATGCAGAGTACATTTGCTCCTGCTGATAATTTAATGGAATTATTATTACTGCTGGATGCAGCAAAAAGAGCCTCCGCAGGCTATTTAGTTGCCGTAATTCCTTACTTTGGTTTGGCACGTCAAGACAGAAAAGACAAACCTCGTGTTGCCATTGGCGCAAAGTTGGCTGCCAACTTGCTTACTGCTGCCGGTGCCCAGCGCATTATGACCATGGATTTGCATGCACCGCAAATTCAGGGATTTTTTGATATCCCTGTTGACCATTTAGATGCATCTGCCATCTTTTATCCTTATGTGAAACAATTAAATTTAGATGATTTAATCTTTGCTTCACCGGATGTGGGCAGTACCAAAAGAGCGCGTGACTATGCCATGCATTTTGGTGCAGAGTTAGTCATTTGTGATAAGCACCGCAGTAAACATAATGAGATTGAATCTATGCGGTTAATTGGTGATGTTACTGATAAAAATGTCATTTTGGTTGATGACTTAATCGATACCGGTGGAACACTTTGCACTGCGGCAAATTTGATTTTGGAAAAGGGAGCCAAAAGTGTACGAGCTTTAATTACACACCCGGTTTTATCCGGAAATGCTTATGAAAAAATCGAAAACTCTTCCTTAGTTGAGTTAGTCACGTGTGATACGATTCCATTAAAAACGGATAAATCGAGCAAGATAAAAACATTGTCGGTAGCGGACTTATTTGCCCGTGCTATCCGAAATGCCCACGAATACAAATCTATTAATTCCTTATTTATTAAAAACAAAAAGTAATTTTTTATGCAAACCATTACCATTAGCGGAAAAGCTAGAGCGCAAGTTGGCAAAAGAGCCACAAAAGACGATCGTAATGCAGGCTTAATTCCTTGCGTTATGTATGCCGGAAACGAGGTGGTACATTTCACTACCGACCTTTCAGCATTGAGAGGAGTGTTGTACACCCCAAATTTTTACAAAGTACTTGTTGATATTGACGGTACAATGCACGAATCTATTCTTAAGGATGTTCAGGTGCATCCGGTTACTGAAAAAGTATTACATGTTGACTTTTTCAAACTTATTCCGGGAGCAAAAATCATCACAGACATTCCGGTGAAAATCGTAGGAACAGCACAAGGTGTTCGCGAGGGTGGTAAAATGTTGGTGAAAGTGCGCAAGCTGAAAGTAAAAGCAACACCGGAAACATTGAAAGATTGTATTGATGTAGATGTAACGCCATTGAAATTAGGACAGTCAATAAAAATCAAAGATTTACTGGCGCAAGGATTTGATATTTTAAATTCACCATCAATTCCGATTGCATCAGTTGAGATACCAAGAGCATTAAAAAGTGCTGCAACAGAAGCTGCTAAAACAGCTGCCTCAGCTAAGAAATAATCTTTTAAAAGAGCTATTGCCAACTGCCGCCCTTCGGGCGGCAGTTGGCATTTAATTTGGCATTTGTATAAGCTTGAATTTCTGGTAAATCCTCAAATTATAGTTCGCTTATCATTATAAAAGCTTGCTAACCTCTAAGCCTAAACAAGTTAAAATCAAAACTTTTCTTATTTTTGACCATTCTCCACTGTAAGAAATCTATGCGTTTTGCACTTTTGTTTTATCTGGTTGTTTTATGCTTTTGGAATAATTTTTCCCAAACGGCAAAATATTTTCCGAAACCTCCTCCAGATACTGCACAGAAAAAGAAAATACAGATTATTCAGGCAGATTCTATGGTGTATTCCACTCTGGAACTTGGTAAATTCCGCAAATTATTAAATCATGTCGTCTTGCAACATCAAGATGCGCTGATGTATTGCGATAGTGCAATTATCGATGTTGATGCTAATTACCTTACAGCTTATGGGAGACAAGTACATATCAACAAAAGCGATACCGTACAGGTTTGGGGTGATTTTTTGGAATATTTCGGCGATCAGCATTTGGGCAGATTAACCGGCTCTTGTTCTATGCGAGATAATGCCATGATATTAACCGCTCCCGAAATCAATTATAACACACAAACCGATATAGGAAATTACATGAGTGGGGGCAGAATTGTAAATAAAAGTACGACCATTACCAGTGCCATCGGTTATTATTACCACAATACAGGCATTGCTGTATTTTATGGCGATGTTCATTTGCATGATGAAGATAAAAACATTTATGCCGACTCATTGAGATACAATTTAAATAAGGAGATTGCCTACTTTATTACCAAAACTAAAATCATTGATAAAGACTCAAATGTTATCATTACTGATGAAGGCTATTATGACACGAAAAAGAAAAAGGCATTCTTTACTAAAAGTGTGGAATTGCACAAAGATGACTCCTACGTAAAAGCCAATACGCTCGATTATGATGAAGAGGGAAAACGTTCTGTTGCACAGGGAAATGTAATTTTCAGCGATTCGTCTCAAAAGATTACACTACTTAGCAATTATATGTATTCTGAAGAAAAAAACAGTTTGCTGTATGCTTACAAAGATCCTTTGCTTATTAAACCTTCTGACAATGGAAAAGATACTCTCTATTTGAGCGCAGACACAATATTGACCTATAAAATAGCAGTGCTGCAGGATACAACATCTGAACTAGATTCCATACGTATTTTAAAATCATTTTATCATACAAAAATAAAGCAAGGCGAAATGAGCGCTGCATGTGATTCGATGTATTATGATGAACATGATTCGATTTATAAACTCTATGTAAAGCCGGTTTTATGGATGGACTCGACACAAATAAGCGGTGATTCTATTTTTCTGATTACAAAAGATAAGGCTATCAGCGAGGTACAAGTGTTCAATAATGCCTTTATTATCAATTTGCAAGATGCTGCTATTTTTAATCAAGTAAAAGGGAAATTTATTACCGCATTTATAGAAAATGATAAAATAAAAAAAGTGGATGTTGACGGAAATGCTGAAAGTATTTATTTTATCCGTGACGATAATGAGGCATATATCGGTGCCAATAAATCTAAATCGGGCTATATCACCATGAATTTCAAAGACGATAAAGCTGACCGTATAAAATTGACCATTTCACCGGAAGCTGTATTTACACCCATGAAAAAAATTCAGCCCGAATCATTTCGTCTGGAAGGATTCAACTGGCAATGGAATCTTGTACCTAAAACTATAGATGATGTAATTAGAGATAAAAGCCAGTATCAAAAATATTTACTAAACCAACAAAGATTAGTCAGATTCTGAACTCAATAAAAAAATTGCTGCAAAAGATGCTATATTTAAAGTAAAAAATACAATCTTACTAATCCGAAACTAAGAAAGTTTATTTCCATAAGTGAAAAGATATATGCTAACAATAAGCTAAAAAAAACAAATTGCTAAAAGAAATTTTCATAGCATTATTGAAAAATTATACTGACAATAAAATTCTGATAAATGAATTATGGAATGAAATTGAACAACATTATACAGACAAGAAAAGGCACTATCATACTTTAGAACATTTAAATAAGCTCTATGCGCATTTAAGTGAAGTAAAAAATGAAATTCAGCACTGGCACATACTCTTGTTTTCATTATTTTATCACGACATTATTTATAACACATTGAAAACGGACAATGAGGAAAAAAGTGTGGCACTTGCAGTAAATAGATTAACTCAACTTGGTCTTGCTGATTCGGAAATCCTTTTATGTAAACACCAGATTTTAGCGACAAAATCACATGAAATATCAGAAAATAAAGACACCAATTATTTTACCGATGCCGATCTATCCATTTTAGGGCAGGATTGGGAAACTTATTCAAATTACATGCAGCAAATACGAAAAGAATATGCCGTTTATCCTGATTTTATCTATAAAAAGGGACGTAAAAAAGTGGTACATCATATTCTTGCTATGAACAACATTTACAAAACAGCATTTTTCAGGAACAAATTAGAGCAACAAGCTAAACAAAATTTACAAAAAGAATTAAGCATTTTGTAAGCAATAAGTGTTCTATTATGCATTTTCAGGATAAAATATCTTAATAATATCCGGCATCTCGATTACTTCCTTTCTTTTATAATCAAAATAAACTATGCCGGTTCGCACAATTGCCATCGTAGTAAAACCGTTTTTTATAAAATGCAAAACCAGATCAAAACTATAGTCAGTACAATTAGTAAAGCCGGCTTCACATTCAATTTTATCTCCTAAAAATCCTTCTGCTTTATACACGATAGAATGATTGGCAATGATACTTCCGCAATTGTTTTCCAAGTCCAATTCAGGAAATTTTATAAACTTAAAAAATCGTTGCCTCGCTCCGTTGGCAAATAGCAGAATGCGCTCATTGCCTACATGTTCGGCTTCATTTATATCTGATTTTTCTATGGTGAAAAACTCTCGGTAGATAAAATGTTCGGGTAATTTTATTTTTATTCTTTCCATGATAAATTTAAAATGCTAAACGTGCCTGAATCGGTGCATCCAGTGTCGAAAATTGTTTGTCTATATATTTGTAATAGGCAGCAATGGCAATCATTCCGGCATTATCCGTGCAATATTGAAACGCCGGAATATAGACATTCCACTTCTGCTTTTCTCCCATTTGCTGCAATGCTTTTCGCAAACCGGAATTAGCACTTACACCACCTGCAATGGCTACTTCTTTGATACCGGTTTCATTTACCGCACGCTTCAGTTTTTTGAGTAAAACAGTTACGATACTTTTTTGTACCGAAGCACAAATATCATTCAAATTATCACTGATAAAATCTGGATTTTGTTTTTCTTGCTTTTGTAAAAAATACAAAATATTTGTTTTCAAACCGGAGAACGAAAAATTCAAGCCCTCAATTTGAGGCTCACTAAAAACAAAAGCATCAGGATTTCCTAATTGGGCATATTTATCTATTAATGGTCCGCCGGGATAGGGAAAATGAAGCAGCTTTGCTGTTTTGTCAAATGCTTCTCCAACAGCATCATCCAAGGTCTGACCCAAAATTTGCATATCGTTATAATTATTTACTCTTACCAGTTGTGTATGGCCTCCACTCACCGTAAGACATAAAAATGGAAATTTGGGTTTGGGCTCATCAATAAAATGTGCTAAAATATGCGCATGCATGTGATGAATAGCAATAATTGGAATTTGCAGACATTGTGCCATTGATTTGGCAAAAGTACCTCCTACCAAAAGCGAGCCTAAAAGACCGGGTCCTTGCGTATATGCAATTGCCGATAAATCTCGCAAACGGACATTAGCCGTTTGTAAAGCCTGCTGTACAACTGGTACAATATTTTTTAAGTGCTCACGGCTGGCCAGCTCGGGTACTACACCTCCGTATTGTTCATGTATTTTTTGGTTGGCAATAAGATTAGCTATAATCTTTCCGTCCACACAAACGGCAGCTGAGGTATCATCACATGAAGATTCTATGGCTAACAAGATGATTTCGGGCATACATTTTGCTTAAAAATTGGTAGTTTTGCAAGTCTGTATAAAGTGGGTAAATTTTTTAAATATGTTTTCCGAACGTTATTGATTTTATGCGCAATTTTGCTCATATCATTTATCACGCTTTATTATCTAATTCAGCAACCCAAATACCAAACACTTGCAGTTCGCAAAGTAAGTGAAATTTTATCAAAACAATTAGGCAGCGAGGTAAAAGTTGACTCCGTTAATCTAAAATTCATCTCAACCATCCAGATTCACAAAGTTTATTTGTCTGAAAAAAATAAACCCAACGACACCATTTTATTTATCAATCGCCTTGATGCCAGCCTGATGCTGGGCAAAACACTGATGGAGCAAATTGGCAGCCTGCAATCTGCAAAATACTATGTCGATAATGTTAACATAGACGGTCTCAAATTTCATGGTTACCGCGGATTAAATGACAGTATCTATAATTTTCAGTTTTTATTAGACAATTTTAAATCAAAAAACAATAAACCAAAAGAAAAAAAAGATAAGAAACCCATTGAATTAAGGTTAAATGAACTCACGCTGACCCATGGGAATTTGGTACTGGATGACATTTACAAAGACCAGCGATTTGATATCCGATATACCAAAGTAAATATAGATGTACGTCAATTGGATATCAATCACTTGAAAATTGATGCTAAAAAGGTCATATTGGAAGATCCTTATTTTTGTATGACGGATTATAACAACATTCCCTCTAAACCTAAGATAAAAAAACCGACTTTGGGTTTTAAAATACAAGAATTGGGCAATAAGCTGAATATTAATATAGATAAACTGACACTTGTGAATGGGCAGCATCGCCTCGACTTTCAGCATAAAGATCAAAAAGCGGGTAATTTCCTCATTTCACAAATGAATATCCAAAATATAGCCCTTAATATGGATAACTATGTTTGGGATTCAACAGGTATGACCGGAAAACTGATTAAACTTAGTGCTAATGCTGACAAACAAATCAAATTGAAAAACTTATCCGGGCTTATTCATCTGGACAATGGCGGCATCTATCTGGATAATGCAGATTTAGCCCTGAATAATTCCATTTTGAAAGGCAACCTATCATTACAGTTTTTAACCGGTCACTGGAATTCTCTGAGCAATTTTGCTGATGATGTGATGTTGAAAGCAGATTTGAAAGAAACCAGAACAAATGGCAATGATGTAGCCTTATTTTCTCCTCAAGTACAAAAATACATTCCACCCAATACACGCCTGCAGGGACTTATAAGAGGTCGACTGTCCAATTTAAAAGTTGAAAATCTAAAGCTCACTGCCGCTAATAATACGGTGATTGATATAAGCGGAAATATCAAAGGCTTGCCTAAAATACAACAAACACTTTTTGATTTAAATATTCACCAACTAAAAACAAGCTCTTCAGAATTAAAACAGATACTGACATTTGTGAAATTGCCTAAACAACTCGACAATGCGGGTAATATTAGTTTCAAGGGCACGTATTTTGGTTTTATCAACGATTTTGTGGCAAAAGGTAATCTCACTACAACCAATCTGGGTAATCTCACTACAGATTTGCGCATGCGTTTTCCCAAAGGCAAAGCTCCGGAATACTCCGGCAAAGTGACCGCTATAGGCTTAAATCTCGCTGAATTGACCGGAAATAAAAAACTCTTAGGCACTGTAGATTTAGATATTGCTGCCAATGGAAAAGGATTTAACGCCAAGGAACTGAGTACTGATTTAAAAGGAACCATCCGCAATTTTTATCTCAATGGTTTTGTTTTTGATAAAATACTGGTGGATGGTTTTTTAGACAAGAAAAAATTTAAAGGGAAAGCATTTTTTGATGATAATTGTTTTCTGGTGGATTTCAATGGCATGGTGGATTTCAATAATGAGTTGCCAAAATTTGATTTTACTACCAGCATAAAAAATGCAGACCTTAACAAGCTACATCTTACCAAAGATACACTCTTGGTATCCTTGGATGGCGAAATACACGGCAGTGGCAAAAACTTAGACAACCTGATAGCCTCAGGTAACTTCAGCAATATGATGATTCAGAATCAGAAAGATATTCTAGTACTTTCTGATGTGGCTCTTAATGTAAAAAATAGCCCTGCTTACAGAGATTACAATATTATTTCCAATCAGTTTAATGCACATGTAAACGGTAACTTCAATCCTTTGAATATCGTACCGTCAATGAAAGTATTTTTAAGTCAGTACAGTAAACTAATTAAACCTACGGCAAAAGATTTAAAAGCTGCGAAACCTCAACAATTAAATGCGGATATTAAGCTAAAATCAGATTTCGGTATTTTCAAAGTTTTCGTACCTAAAGTAAAATATCTGAGTGAGGTAGAAATAAAAAGCAATATCAATACAACTGATAAGAAATTAATCTTGACGGCCAATCTCGATTCAGCTGTTTATGATAAGCTGGTGATGAACAAAATAATACTGGATGCAGAAACGAGAGAAAATAATTTAGTTGCCGATATTGTATTGGATAAATTACAAAGCGGTACAACTATCGTGAAAGATATCGGTGTCAATTTTACTTCTTCAGCAGAAAACTTATTAACTAACCTCAGTATATCCAATGACACTGCTAAAAACTCGGTTCGTTTGACTTCTTCATTAGATTTCAGAGGAGATTCTGTAATTGCAAAAATCTTAGATTCAAAATTAAAACTAAACAACAAAATCTGGACGGTTGCTCCTAACAATCAGCTCACCATTGTAGATTCTATTTTTCTCACACAAAATATTATACTTGTTCAGGATGACCAAAAAATCAGCATAATAAATGGGAAAAATTCACTTGAAGATGCAAAAATAAATATCCAAAATCTCAACCTGACAGACATCGTACAGTTGGTGGACACTACTCATGTTTTACAAAACGGATTTTTATCCGGCAATGTCAACCTTAAAAACATCCTGACCAAACCACTCGTAAATGCAGATTTAAATATCAATGAATTGCAGGTGGCAGGATATAAAGTGAAGATAGTCGGATTGAGTGGTATCTATGGGCGGAATGGCAAAAGTATTGTCGAAGTCAACGGCACACTTGATGATAAAAATTATCAGCTTGCATTTGACGGCACCTATGATATGCAAATAAAAGGCAAAGAAAAATTTGATGTTACTGCTGATATTGAAAAATTAAACCTCAGCTTTTTAGAAACTATTCTGAAAAAAGAATTATTAGTGCCACGTGCATTTGTAAAAGGACAAGTGAACGTATCAGGGAATTTAAAAAATCCTATACTGAATGGTACTGCTGAAATCATAGATACTGCAGAACTCAAATTCAGAATGCTTGGTACTACATTTAAACTCTATAAAGAAAAAATAAAACTGACCAGAGTGGGATTTGATTTTGGAGAAATGACAGTATATGACAATTTTGGTAATACTGCTTTATTGAGTGGCAAGCTGACTCATACCGGATTTAAGAATTTTGGTGTAGAAAATGTAATATTCAGTGCTCCTATCCAATATAATTTCATGAATACAACCTATGAAGATAATCAGGATTTTTATGGTAAAGTTTTCGCTAAAGGCGATGTTTTCATGAATGGGAGCTTTAATGATTTGAGTATAAAAATTCCTGATTTAACCACCTTAAAAAATTCAGAATTCAATCTTCCAGTTTCAGACAAAGCCGCAGACAAAGGATATGCCTGGATAAAATTTATTGACCCGAAAGACACAAGTAAGCGTGTAGCCTATAAAACCAAACTTAGCGGCATCAATATTGATTTGAATGTGAATGCGACTAAAGATGCCGTGGTCAACCTCATACTCGACCCTTCATCGAATGATAAAATCACCGGGCGCGGCTATGGCAATATCAATGTCGTGATGGATAAAGCAGGAAATTTTAATATTTACAATACATATTATTTGACAGAAGGCAAATACGACTTTACTTTTCAGGGTATATTAAACAAAACATTTTCTATTAAAGATGGCAGTAAAATTATTTTCAATGGAAAACCTGATGATGCAGAGTTAGACATAAAAGCACTGTATAATGTAAAAAGTGCCTCTGTGCGCAACTTGTTTGATACCATTACTCAAGACGAACGCAATATCCGGACGAAATCCTTTCCTATAGATTTGAACCTGAATATTACAGGGTCACTAAAGAAAACAAAAGTAAGTTTCGATATCACGGCAACACCCGGTACGGCATCAGCCAATTCTGATTTATTGGGACGAAAACTGGCGGAAATTTCCAACAATGAAAACGATGTCAATAATAATGCAGCTACCTTGTTGCTGTTCAACTCCTTCTTTCCTACGGGTACTTCATCAGACCAAAGGTTTTCCGGTGCTTCTAGTAGTGTAACCGATTTATTACTCGGGCAAATTTCCAATTTGATTTCGCAAGGATTAGGTAAGCTGATAAAAGGCGCATCCCTTGATTTAGTTTTGAACGAACTCGAAACGCAAGAAAGAAATTTCGGTTTTACTTACAAACAAGAGCTGATTGGTGGAAGATTGATTTTAACCATAGGCGGTAATGTCAACTTTGGCAATAGTTCTACCATCAATGCAAGTAGTTTATCTCAACAAAATTCCAACAATGCAATTGCCGGTGATTTTATGATTGAGTACTTAGTTACCACAGATGGCAGAATCAGGCTAAAAGCTTATGGAAAAGCATCGAATTACGATATATTTGGTCAAGACCGATTCCGCACAGGCGGTGCCATTTCTTTCCAAAAAGATTTTGATGACTTTAGAGATTTATTTAAAATTCAAAATAAACGAACTAAACCGGTTCCAGTATTAGACTCACTACCACCTGCACCACTGCCTCCACCACCGGCTGATACGGGCAAACTAAAAGAAACAGCGAATATAAAATAATTCGTTAAAACTCATTTTTTTGCTATTTAAAGATAAATTCAGATTTTCGTCTTTCAACTCGAATAAATGAAACTCTATTCCACTAACAAAATATCTCCTGATGTAGATTTGAAAACTGCTGTTTTGCAAGGACTTCCACCTGACAATGGCTTGTATATGCCTTACGAAATTCCGATTTTGCCTGAAGGATTTTGGAAAAATCTCAGCAGCTATTCCTTTTCTGAAATGGCTTTCCATATTGCTAAGAATTTGCTTGGTAATGATATCTCAGACAAAGATTTAAATCAAATCATACATCAGGCATTTACATTTAATGCCCCTATTATTGAAGTAGGCGATAGTTATATTCTCGAATTGTTTCATGGCCCTACACTTGCTTTCAAAGATTTTGGTGCTCGTTTCATGGGACAGCTATCCGGTTATTTTTTGAGAGGCAATGACAAACACGTGGATATCTTAGTGGCCACCTCCGGAGACACCGGCTCAGCTGTAGCGCACGGATTTTATAAAGTTCCGGGTATTCATGTTACCATTTTATATCCCAAAGGCAAAGTGAGTGAAATTCAGGAAAAGCAATTTACCACACTTGGCGAAAATATTACTGCAATAGAAATAGATGGCACTTTTGACGACTGCCAGGCTTTAGTAAAACAGGCATTTCTCGATAAGGAATTAAATGAAAAACTTACGTTGTCGTCTGCTAATTCTATAAATATTGCCCGGTTAGTACCACAATCATTTTATTATATTGATGCTTACAGGCAACTGGATGACAAAAGTCTGCCTTTATATTTTTCCGTGCCCAGCGGTAATTTTGGCAACTTGACTGCCGGTTTGTTTGCAAAGAAAATGGGATTGCCGGTTACAAAATTTATAGCGTCAAACAATGCCAATGCAGTTTTTACTGACTATATACATTCCGGAAGTTTTAAGCCCAAGCCTTCCGTACACACACTTTCAAATGCAATGGATGTAGGCAATCCGAGCAACTTTGCCCGCATGATGGATATCTATCATCAAGATTTGGCAGCCTTAAAAAATGATATTACTGCGTATAGTTTTAATGATGAACAAACTCAAAAATGCATCACCGATTATGCTCAGAATTATGATTATATCCTTTGTCCGCATACGGCTGTTGGTGTGTTGGGTATGAATCAATTTATTGATGATGAAGATCTCAATCCACTTTATATCAACGCAATTACACTATCCACAGCCCATCCGATTAAATTTGGCGAAATCGTTGAGCCCTTAATTCAAGATAAAATTGATATTCCGGAACGATTAAAAGAAATTATAAAAGGAGAAAAAGTTTCACTTTCACAAAAAGCTATTTTTGAAGAATTTAAGACTTACTTACTCAGCCGATAATATTATAGTAGTATATAAGAAGTATATTTTAAAAAAAACTTAGTTATTACCTAAGACCTTGGCTAAATCATTGAGCTGACTCATCCATAAAGCTTTGGAACTCTCTATATCTTCTTTATAGGCATAGTCTGTAACAGTCAGTATTGTTTC
Source organism: uncultured Chitinophagales bacterium (assembly GCA_964451125.1). Classification (GTDB taxonomy): domain Bacteria; phylum Bacteroidota; class Bacteroidia; order Chitinophagales; family JADIYW01; genus JADJSS01. Next base: position 13,055 of record CAYVGM010000004.1, on the reverse strand, counting down.
TTTTGTAATATCTGTAACTCTGATGCGATATTCAAAATAGGCACGGTCATCGTCATCATCTTCCCATCGCAATTTCACATATTCCTCTTCTTCGTAAGCCAATACTTCGGCATTTTGTTCTTCACCATTCCATTCAAAGGTAAAAACCTCTCCATTCGGGTCTAAATCGACATAATCAGCAAACCACTGTACCAAACCGGACGGCGTAGTGAGAAAGCTGTATAAAATAGCAGGCGACGATCGAAAAGTGCGCTCAACAGTAAATGGTACTTTCTTAACCATATTCTTACATTAATTTGCGCAATTTAAACAAAAAAAACAGTTCGCCAAATTTTTATCATTTTTTTTCAGAAAAAACGCTAATTCTTAGTTTTTAGGTTAAAAATATTATGCTAACTTTATCAATATCAGCAGACTGTCGTTTAGCTGTAACTTGTATTTTGTATTTCAAATAAAAAAACTTATTTTCGCACACTAAAATTTTGGACGACAAAAAAATTGGATGATTTTTAAACATTATTAAGATGCTATCAAAAGAAAAAAAACTGGAAATTTTCAAAGAATTCGGCGGAGAAGCTACTAACACAGGCTCTGTTGAATCACAAGTGGCCTTGTTGACAAACCGTATCAATCACATATCCGGTCATTTAAAAACCAACAGAAAAGACTTTTCTACTACAAGATCACTTTACAAATTAGTTGGTCAGCGTAAGAAACTCTTAAAATATCTTGCACATAAAGATATCATTAGATACCGTGCTTTATTAGATAAACTCGGTTTGAGAAAATAATACACTTAACAGAAAGCGAGGCTTGAGCCTCGCTTTTTTCATTTTTTACTTCACTTAAAATTTAATTTTATGCAATTCAATATACATACTCAAATAGTTGATTATGGTGATGGCAGAACCGTAACCGTAGAAACCGGAAAATTAGCTCGTCAGGCAGATGGAGCTGTTACCGTGCGTTGTGGCAACTGTATCATCTTAGCTACAGCATGTGCAACCGAAGAACCGAAAGAAGGTATTGACTTTTTTCCGCTTACCGTGGAATATCAAGAAAAATTTGCATCTGCCGGCAGAATTCCGGGCAGTTTTATGCGTCGCGAAGGCAAATTATCCGATCACGAAGTACTGATTTCAAGACTCGTTGACCGTGCTATACGCCCCATGTTTGCCGAGAACTTTAAAAATGACACTCAAGTATTGATTTCTTTGATATCAAACGATGAAAATGTAGATCCGGATACATTAGTAGGTTTAGCTGCTTCATCAGCATTATCTGTTTCTTCTATTCCATTTGAAGGTCCCATCTCCGAAGTGCGTGTAGTGAAAACCAATGGTCAATTTATGGTAAATCCTTATCGAAATGTAAAAGATAATCTGGAGTTGGATATCATTTTAGCTGGAACTGCAGAAAATATTTTGATGGTGGAAGGCGAAGCGAAAGAGTGCTCTGAAACTGATTTAGTAGAAGCCATCAAATTGGGACATGAAATTATTAAGAAACAATGCGAAGCACAGCTGGAACTGATACAAAAGGCCGGCAAAACCAAAATGGAAGTTTCAGCTCCTGAGGAAGATGAGGAATTGCAAGCTAAAATTACTGCTTTTGCCAAAGACAAAATTTTAACAATTGCCAAATCTGCCTTAGGCAAACATGAAAGAAAAACAGGATTGAAACAAATTAAAGCTGATTTTATTGAAGCTATTCCTGAAGAAGAACTTGAAAAATTCAACAAAGATTTATTTTCTAAGTATTATGCCAAACTGGAAAAAGAAACTATACGCGAAATGATTCTGGATGACAAAATGCGTTTAGATGGCAGAAAAACAGATGAAATCCGTCCGTTATACATGGAAGTTGATGTATTGCCTTCACCGCACGGTTCGGCATTATTTACCCGTGGCGAAACACAATCTTTAACAACCGTTACCTTAGGCTCTAAACAAGATGAACAACTTATTGACAAGGCAGAAGATTTGAGCTATAATAAATTTTTACTGCATTATAACTTCCCTCCTTTTTCGACAGGTGAAGTAAAACCTATGCGCGGCACCTCCAGAAGAGAAGTAGGTCATGGCAATTTGGCGATGCGTTCATTAAAACAAATGTTGCCTGCAGAAGAGAGCAATCCTTACACTTTGCGTGTTGTTTCAGATATTTTGGAATCTAACGGTTCATCATCGATGGCAACGGTATGTGCAGGTACATTAGCCTTGATGGATGCAGGTGTACAAATAAAAAAACACGTCTCAGGTATTGCAATGGGTATGATTTCCAAAGACGAAAAATATGCCATTTTATCTGATATACTGGGAGACGAAGATCACTTGGGTGATATGGATTTTAAAGTAACCGGAACCAGAGATGGAATCTGCGGTGTACAAATGGACTTAAAAATTGATGGTCTTTCTTATGTAGTACTTGCAGAAGCATTGGAACAAGCTCGCAAAGGAAGATTGCATATCATTAATGCTATGGAAATTTGCATTCCAGCCGCACGACCTGACATAAAACCACACGCTCCAAGAGTAGAAAATATAATAATTCCGAAAGAATTTATTGGTGCAGTAATCGGTCCTGGCGGAAAAGTGATACAAGAAATGCAGGAGGTGACGAATACCACAATAACCATAGAAGAAAATAAAGAAAAAGGCATAGGTAACGTAATTATTTTTGCCAATAATAAAGAGAGCATCGAAGCTGCTAAAAACCGTATCAAAGCGATAGTTGCCGTACCGGAAGTTGGAGAAATTTATGAATCTGAAGTAAAATCCATAATGCCATATGGTGCATTTGTTGAGTTTATGCCGGGCAAACAAGGTTTGTTGCATATTTCAGAAGTTTCTCATAAGCGCTTAGAAAATCTGGATGGCGTTTTGAAAGAAGGCGACAAGATAGAAGTAAAATTGTTGGGCATCGACAATAAAACAGGGAAGTACAAACTAAGCCACAAGGTATTATTACCTAAAGAAGGATAATATTTTTTGAAAGAATAGAGACAGTCATGGCGCGCCGAAGGCGCGCCATGCTCGTATTAATCAATTACACAAGAGAATAATACAAAAACAACCAGCTATTTGAATGGATAAAAAATCAAAATAATACTTGAATTCAGCAATTAATTAACTCGTGAGCATTGAAAATGAATTCCTATTACTATATTTAGCAAATATAAGCCTTATAACAAAATGGCAATTATTACTTAAATTCAGCAATCATTCCAAAATGGACACGATGAATATTTCTGATAATTAAGATTGCTACAAGTGCATTAACTTTGAACATCCACTTAAGTTATGATAAATAACAGCATCATTGCATTTGAGAGAATTAATCCGGTAATATGGAAATTAATCTGAAATTATAAATCACTACTTTACTTTCTTCAGAAAGTTTTCCATATCGCTTGTATCTTCGCCGGCAGTTTTGGCTAATGATATAGCTTGTTGCATGTAGGTCTTGGCTTTTGCTTTATTGCCCACAGCATAATACAGTCTGCCGGCTGTATCATTATTATCGGCTTCGTTTTTCAACTCCACGGAGCGCAACGCCCATTTAAGCGCATCTTGCAAAGCCTTTTTGTCCTTCATGTTTTCATAAATATTCCAGGCTATGCTATTCAGTCGGTCATAATCATTCCATGCATATTGCTGCACAAATTGCTTGGCTTTCGGGTAATAGGCTTTCCAGTTGCCTGCGCGTTTCAGTGTATTGACTTCAAATTCCATCGTCAGTTCATCTGCTTTTTGCGGGAAAAACTGGGCGACATATTTTTTGAAATCCGCACTGCCATTACCGGCTTTTGCCTTTCTTCGACCTTCGTTATAAACAAACTCTTCTATCAGCGAAGTATAGATGCTTTCGCCCAT
>CAYVGM010000004.1:0-9080 GCA_964451125.1 uncultured Chitinophagales bacterium | reverse complement strand
TTTTTCAGTGAAACGTATTGTTTTTCGGGGTTAATGCCGGCTTCACCCAGTGCCAGAAAATCAGACTTTTCCATAGAGCCCAATCCTCTGTGAACCACTTCCCCATTGCTGTTAAGTATAAGATAAGTCGGGTAGTTTTTCACCTCAAATTTTTTTGCCAGCTCTAAACCTTCTCCTTTCTCCATATCAAATTTTGCATTGATATAATATGCATTAAAATACTCGCCTACTTCTTGTACCGGAAAAATATATTTTGCCATCCATTTACATGGTCCGCACCAGGAAGCATAGCAATCAATAAAAATGTACTTATTCTCATTCTTAGCCTGATTGACAAGCTGCTGAAATGATTTATCATGTTCAAATTTCATCCCGAATGGTTGCGCATTCAGAACGCTAAACGAGAATAAGGCAATAACAAAAAGTAGTGTATTTTTCATTTATAAATTATAATTATTCTAAAATAATTTTAACCGGTTTTTTATTTTCATCCAAAGCCACAAAAATAAATTCGCCTATGATAGCCAAAATACGTTGGTCATTAAACATGTTTTCCATAAAAATTTCGACACTGACATGCAAACTGGTATTTCCCATTTTAGTTACCTTGCCAATGAGTTCAATAATTGTGCCACTGGGAATGGCAACATTAAAGTCAATTTTGTCGGTAGATACAGTCACCATTTTTTTGCGGGCAAAGCGGGTAGCGGTAATAAATGCCACTTCGTCCATAAGCTGCATAGCAGTACCGCCAAATAAAGTATCCATGTGATTGGTCGTATTGGGGAATACCGCCTTAAAAATGTGGGTTTCAGAAAGTTTTACTCGTTCTTCAAAAGTCATGGGATGAAGATACGGAAATAAAATTTTACAAAGCTGAATAGTAATGAATGCTCAGGTATTGATAGAATTACTACTACAAAATTTGAAATGCAGTATATCCTTCTATTAGCCTTAAACTACTAAGCTATTAGTTTTACTTGATTTTGACTATATACTGTACAAATTAACGTATAATTTACTGATAATCTGTATTTTGGACTCTATATTCATTCTATACTTTTCAATTTCATCAAAAAAATGTATTAAGTAAATCAGAATTTAATAACTTAATTTTATTAAAATATTTCCGTAAAAAAGGCATCAATCCTAATGAAATCAATCAAGATACATAAAAAGACATCAACGGTTGTTGGTGTACTCTCTTATATATTAGTATATTTTTTTCATCTATTACTTAGCGTACAATTTTGCACGCCTCCAACAACAAACAGTCATTTGGCAGAATGCGAGATTCAAATGAAGCAAAAAACAAGGTATTTTAATCCTTTTGAATTTGCAGTAAACATTTTCCAAAAAACAATGAGCAAACAGATGTTATGAAAACAAAATTTGATAACATCAACAGCATTAGATTATTACTGGCACTGGTGGTATTATGCTTACACTTCGAAGCATACAAAAAACATAATGGGCTAAAAAGCATATTGAATGATAGCAGCAATTTATTTGTGATTGGTGAAATCGCTGTATATTTCTTTTTTACTATCAGTGGTTTTCTAATTGGCTATAATCTGATTTCTGAAAAAGCGCAAACGAATACAGTTTCATTAAAAAGATTTTACACAAACAGGGCATTGCGCATTTGGCCCATATATTATTTAGCCATCGTGTTATATTGGTTTGTCCTGCCACATACTGTATTCGGCAATATATTAGATCAGTTTCCGGCACACATTTATGCCAATAGTATTATCATGCAAAACAAGCTTACTGAACATACCGCCTTATTATCATATATTTTCTTTTTACCACAGATAGCTTCTTTAAATGCACAGTTTTCTGGCTCAAGTATGTATCCTGCGCCTCACCTTTGGAGTATTGGTGTTGAAGAAGCATTTTATTTGCTCATACCCCTATTTATCTTGTTTACCCGGAACATTTTAAAGAAACTGACACAAGTAACCATTTTCTATTTTGCATTCCCGATTCTGTTGATAATTATATACAAACTACACAACAGCAAAATAATTTTTGCACTTCTTTTCGCAATATTCATGCACCCTTTCTGCTGTATGTTGTTAGGAGTTATCGGTAGTTATCTGTACTATTATCATTCGGATAAAATAGTTCGATATTGCAATAAAAAATCTGCTGCAGTTTGCTGTATGTTGATCTTGATAATGTTATATAAAAGCCTGTATTTTTATTGGTTTGTCCCTACAATTTACTGTTTGCTCTTTAGTGTAGTTTTATTATATCTGGTACAGCATAAAATCAACATCTTGAGCCTGACTCTGATTGATTATTTAGGCAAAATCTCTTATGGCATCTATATCTATCATAATATTTCAATAGCAATAATCATATATTTACTCAAATATGCTATTTCCCCTAAACTAAAATTTATGCTTTCTTATCCCATAGTATTTGTCATTTTGCTTACTGTATTGATGTCGGTTATTTCCTACGAATTCATTGAAAAAAGATTTTTGCAACTTAAACGAAAAGGATAATGAAGCCTAATCCGTTCATCAGCCGCTTGTTGCCATTTTTGATGATTTTATATATCTCATTGCAGCTCTATGTGGCACAAAACCCAAATTATACCACATCAAATTTGCCGGTATTATTATCGATTGGATTTATTTTTATGATTATACTCTTTGAAATTATTTTTCCTTATCGAAATGACTGGCATTTTTGGAATGACCGCCAAAGTTTCAATGATATTATTTTATATCTGGTAAATACTATTGTTATTTTAAAATGCGCACCAAATTTAACTATCTTAAAAAATAAATTACATCTCACCAACATAACCATCTGGCCGGAAGAACTACCGCTTTTACTACAACTTTTATTGGCATTTATCATCTTTGATTTTTTTTACTATTGGTTTCATCGTTTATCTCATACTATCAGATACTTGTGGATATTTCATGCAGTACATCACAGTGCAGAGAAAATTCATTTTTTAAAAGGTAATCGGAGCAATTTATTTTTTGATGCCTTACCTTACTTTGTTTTAACCGTTTTTCCATTGGCTTTTTTAAATCCGCCAAATCAAATTTTTATAATGATGGCTATAATATTAAGAGATTTTAGTTTTATGATCCATTCCAATATCAGCTTACAGTTTCCATCCTGGTGGGAAAAATTATTTGTATCTCCAAAATTACATCAAATGCATCATGACAAATTTATTGACAATGGAATGGGCTATAACTTTAGTACGCTAACCTTAATCTGGGATAAAATTTTTGGAACATTTAAGCCTTTTGACAACTTAAAAACCATTTCTACAGGGATAGAAAATGACCCTGTAAGCAAAAATGTATTTTGGCAAATCTTCTTTCCATTTAAAAAATAAACAGAACACATCGCCTTAAATAAATAAATTCTACAAGCCGGCAATTCATCTGATGTAATTTTCTCTTTTCATTTAGCAGAAATACAAGAAAAAATTGATAGATTTAAAGTAATTTCCTTGCTTATACGTCATACAAGTATGACAACTATGCTTAGCTTGAATATGGCAAAAGAAAATGAAGTTTCGATACCCAATACTATCAGTCAATATGGCAAAAGACTGTTTGGCTATATCCGTTCAAAAGTAAAAACGAATGAAGATGCTGAAGATATTTTGCAAGATGTTTGGTATCAGTTGAGTAACTTCGGAAATTTGAGTGAAATTGAAAACCTGAGTGCGTGGCTTTATCGAGTAGCCGGAAACAAAGTGACAGACGCTTATCGAAAAAAAAGCAATGATTTATTAGACGATTTCGTGATAGAAGACGAAGACGGAAGTTTTGATTTCAAAGAAATATTATTGCTCGATGACAGCAAGAATCCGGATATGGCATTTTTTAAAGAATTGTTTTGGGATGAACTAATCAGAGCTTTAGATGAGTTACCGGAAAAGCAAAGAGAAGTATTTGTATTAAACGAAATTCAGGATATGACTTTACAAGAAATAGCCGTACAAAGTGGGGAGAATCTTAAAACGATAATCAGCAGAAAAGGTTATGCGGTGAAGCATTTGCGTGAAAGATTACACTATTTATATTTGGAACTTAAAAACAATTGATATGTTTAAGAATAATAAAAACAACCCTCGAATTCTATTTTTCCTTCTCATTTTTTTGTGTGGAATTAGCGCATTGACAGCAATAACAATGGTATTGTGGAACTGGCTAATGCCATATTTATTTCATTTACCTGTCATCAGTTTTTGGCAAGCCTTAGGCTTATTAGCGTTGAGTAAAATTTTATTCGGAGGATTTCGTTTTTGCGGTAAACACAGACATCGTCCGCCTTTTGCAAATGGAGGCATGAAAGAAAAATGGGTCAATATGACAGATGAGGAAAAATCCGCCTTTAAGCAGCAATGGAAAGCCAGATGCGGAAAAGAATAAAAGCTTAAGATTTTACTTTGGAGGCAATTATTTTACCAATTGAGTTTACAGGTAATTCGTCACAAATTATAATTTCATGCGGGCATTTATACTTAGATAATTTGCCCGTGCAATAGAGATGAATTTCTTCACTGCTCACTGGAATAAAGGTGGTAATATAAGCAATAATTTTCTGCGATCTGCTCTCGTCGCCCATGCCGGCAACCAATGCTTGCTTAATACCTTCCATACTCAAAAGTACTTTTTCTACTTCTACCGGATATACTTTATAACCGGAATTATTAATGAATGTCGTTTTTCTGCCTACGATATAAACATACTTTTGTTCGTCTTCATAAACAAGGTCTTGAGTGTACATCCAGCCATCTATCAATAATTTGGCAGTATCTTCTTCATTTTTGATATACCCGTTTGTCATAAATGAAGATCTTACAATCAACTCACCTTGCTCACCTTCTTCCACAGGTTCACCATCTTCATTGATGATTTTATATTCAATATATGGCAATACTTTTCCAATGGATTTAAAATTGGGTTCTGAAGTGATATTCATGTTAATGCAAATGGGACCAATCTCTGAAATGCCATAAGCATGATTAAGTTGTATGTTGAATTTATCATAAAATTGCTCTGCAGTTTTTTCGCTTAATGGCGCACTGCCGCAAAATGCATAACGCAAAGATTTAAATGCATCACTCCTATTTACAGCTTCCAGTAAACTGGCATAAACCAGAGGAACTCCGGTAAATACCGTAATCTCATTTTCTTGAATAGCAGTTGCAATATCTTTATAAAAACTTGGTGAACTTTTCAACAAACAGACTGTTGCTCCTACTAATAAAAAACTAACCGTAAGAATAAATCCATGATCATGTGTTGCGCTCAACGGACATAACACTTTATCATTTTCATCAAAACCCATTGCGTTGGATAACAATGATAGTTTTTGTTGAAGCTGAATATCTGTAAAACCGAATACTTTTGGCATTCCTGTTGTTCCTGAAGTAAAAAAACAAGTTTGTATGGATTGAAATTCAGCAGAAGAAAGTTTCTCTGATTTTTCAATTACAAAATCCAGATAATCTATTTTATTTACATCAAGATTAGATTTTTCACGAATTATAAAATCACAACCAAAAGTATCATGTAAGTTTTCCCATTCGGCAGCAGTGGTTTTTGGATCTACAAAATAGAGGGTGATATTCAAATCATAAAAAGCAAAGAGCATAATATAGAACGCAATGCTGTTTGATGCACTAAAATATACGACAGATTTTTCCTTTTCAATACCTGTCTGCAGCAAAAATTCCTTTGCAATTTGTGTTTCTTCGTAAAGTTGTTTATAAGTGATATACTTGCCATTAAATGAAACAGCTGTCTTAGCCGGATACTTCATTACATTTTCTTTCAATAAAGCGAATAAGGCATTCATTACGATAATCTGTTTTTAAATTTCATAAAATAGGCTTCCACATATTTACCAAAAAAATTTGCAATTAGTAAAACAATTAAAATAAAGCAAATAAAAAGTGGGATTTCAAACAAATAACTAAACCACTTATTCCGCATGGGCAATAAGGAGTTAATCAGAATTAAGTATACGAATAAAATTGGCAGATGAAACAAGTACACTGCATAAGACCTTCGTCCGATATAGACCAACCACTTGTTTTCTAAAACAGCTGACCACCTGTAACCTTTAATTATTGTCAGCAAGGTCAGCATGCACCATGCATTCACAAGTGTTATCAGATAGACAAAAAGATAGTTGTGTATTATCCAGTTTTCTGCAAGTTTTTTTCCAAATGTCAGCGTATAATCTTCAATTCCTTGTACATATCTCGTGTACAAAATATTGATTGCATAAATTGCAATTATCATTACGGTAAAATAAATGTATAAGCGCAGCGGTCGTTTTATATTTTCAAACGGATATACGGCTAATAATGCACCAAAAGCCAAAGAGTCCATTTGATTCCAGGGCAAACGCACCATATTTTGTGCTATCCAGAACTGATCATCAGGATTATGTTGCTTTGCCCATAAATAAAACAAGACGCGAAAAACCGGTGCTAAAACGATAGCTAACAATATACACCTCTTTAGATTTTTTAAACTTAAAAAGAAAACTAGAAATGGAAACAGGAGATAGAATTGTTCTTCTAAAGATAAAGTCCATAAATGTGTAGTAAGAAAACCGGATACATAACTTTTATCTTGCAAAAAATGGACAAAAGACATGAAGTTATAGGTGTAAGTAAATAAATAACCTGCATATGCATAAACTTCGCTGGTCATGTATTTTATTTCTTTGAGATGAGCCGGTATAACAAGATATAAGGCAATCCCCAGAAATAAATAAATAAAATAAAGCGGAAATAATCTTATTGAACGTTTATAATAAAACCGGAGAGCGTACTTTTTAAAATCATACTTTTCTTTTTCTTCCAACAGAACCTTTGTAATCAAATAACCCGACATCACAAAAAACAACTGCATAAATTCCCATCCATGTGAAATATTAATAATCTTGCCGGGCCAGTGATATGACAGGATAAACAAGGCACCTATTCCGCGTAATCCGTCAAAGGGCTTTATATATTTTATGCCCGACATATTATTCTTTTACTTGCAATTGTATTAAGCTGCGCTCACCCTCAAATGCTTCACGACCATGTAGGACACGTCTGTTATCAAACATCAGAAAATCACCTTTGTCCCACTGGTGATAATACATGTATTTATCTTGCATGATGATATTTTCGAGTGTGGTATAATATTGTTCTGACAAATTTTCGTCAACTTTTTTAATTCTTAATTCATAGCTCTTTGGTTCATCTTTCCAATGGCTCAAACCACCGTTTAAAAACTCTTTGTTTTCAAAACTGGCTACACCAGGAAATGCGTACCATCTGTCTTCATTTTTCAGGTAATAGCTATTATCGTAAGGCTTTATTTCAAAACCATTTTTACGCAATGCATTTTTAATTTCTTCCGGTACTTCAGTCCAGGCCTTTTCGTTATCGCTGATAAAGGTTTTTCCTCCTTTAGTAACATCAAATCCAAGGCAGTAAATGAGTACGTATTTTACGGCATTATTCATCAGCAGTCCATCTCTGTGTAATGGAAAGCGTCCATGTCCCCGCAAGACTTCATTTACTGCATTTCCATTAAGTGTAAGCATGGTATTATCTTGCCTTTTTTCATTCCTTACCAACTCACCAAACTCTTGCATAAAGGAGTGGATTTGTTCCAAACTCCAATCCACTTTTTTGCAAGCTATAAATAGATAATCATGCAAGAGTTTTTCTATATTTTCTTTTTGGAAAAAAAAAGCATCCGGTTGTTCAACTACTATGCCGATGCCGGAAGCGGTTAAAGGAAATGCTGTTTTCATACTATACTTAAATTTTATTTTTTGTAAGAATATGCTGCATATATTGCCGGTGCTGTCCGCTCATAAATGTAGCCGTGTGTACATCTATTGTATCTTGCCTTACTTGATTGATAATATCAATAAATCGCTGATTTGCACTTTTTTTGCTGCCTCTGAAAGGAATTACAGGATAGCATGCAAATTTTTCTGCCACAGCTTTAGCTTGAGCTATAAGTGCTGACTCATCCGTAATTTCGTCTAATAAATGCCAATCTAAACATTGCTGCGCCGGAATTTTAGCACAGCCAAAACAAATTTTCTGCATGATAAATCTGCCGTAAAGAAACTCTGTCATGGCACTGCCTAAAGGAACAGCAACACCATTCACTAATTCAGGCATTCTAAAAACAGATTCAGATGTACCAATACGATAGTCGCCTAATATGGCAACTTGAAAACCCATGCCGATAGCGTATTTATGAACAGCACAGATAAGTGGTTTACTGAATTTCAAAAGTTCGATATAAAAATCACACACTAAATTTAGTTTAGCAGCAATGTCCTGAGGATTATTATTTTCTATATTTTCGGCAAAATCACCACCGGCACTAAAGCTCCTGCCCTGCCCACCGTATAGTATGACAGCTCGTATCTCATTATCTTCTTCAGCCAATTGAAAGAAGCTGATAAGTTCGCGCTGAATATCAAACGTAAAAGGGTTTGTTGGCTTCTCATGGTTAAAGGTAATTAAGACTATGCCATCGATATTTTCTTTAATAAAATTAGGTTTATTCATGATTTATTGCTTTATACTTAATTAAGTCAAAATCTATAATTTGCAAAGGAATGTCGAATATAAATAATTGTTCAAAAAGATAATAAAGAAAAAATGATTTTGACTTATAATTGGAATCCTCTTTTTTCAGATAGGCTGAAAACAGCTTATCCAGGCTTGCACCTTTTGTAAAAGGAGTTTTATTTCTCCAAGCAATTTCAGCACTCAAATAGCTTCTTGTTTCAGCCAAATCACGGAATATCGCTTTTACGGAATGTTGTTTAAATTTATATTGAAATGGAAGCGAAATACAAAAATTAATTAAATCAATCTCCCAAAATGGATGGTAAATTCGTTTATTAAAATAGTGAGCCAGATATGGACTTAATTCACCAGTCCAGGCAGCACGCTGACACCAATATGCTGACACATCATTAATTTGCGATTTATCAGCAGTGTTTGAATGATCACCAAGAATTAAATCAGCACCATAACCGGTAAAAAGTTGAGT
>CAYVGM010000003.1:18009-29780 GCA_964451125.1 uncultured Chitinophagales bacterium | reverse complement strand
AAGGTAATGCCGTGTGCTAATTTGCCGGATAAATTGTGCACTCCTTTTATATCCGGAATCCAAAGCTCATGGAATGGCTTGATGAAGCGCAAGTGCAAGGATAAAAAAAATGGGTTTGTCCATGAAAATAATTTTGGCGCTCTGATAGCAATTTGATGGCAAATAAAAATGTTTCTTGCAAGCGGATGAAGAACACCGTAACGGTTATCTGATATAATATAATCCCACTTGTACACTGCATATTTTTCAGCAATCAAGCTACGTTCTTTTTTTATGGCTCGCAATACTTTAGGTGTCTGCAACAACACCTGAAATGAAGCGTTGGTGCCCTCCGGGTAATAAATATCATAGGCTGGCAGTTCTACAACTTCAAGAGTAGGGTAAGCATCTCTTAGAAATTGTAATGACGTGCCACTGCCGGCAAGCATAACATCATGCTGTTGCATGATTAAAGAATCAATCAAGGGTATGCAACGAGTGGCATGACCAAGTCCCCAGTCTAAAGGTGCAATCAGTATTTTTTTTTGAGTGCTGATTGTGCTGTTATTTTATGAGTTCAAGCTGTTCGAGCAGCCATTTTTTTTCAAAACACGGATTCGTTTCTTTAATAATCTTTGCCGTTACTTCTTTTTTCTTGTTGATGTAGCTTCGTTGTGAAGAGGTCATCGTCTTCAAACTGATTAATCTTCTGGTAAGCTTGCAAATATTAAGATAATTATTCTTGTAAATCTGTTCTAATTTTTTGCGTTTCAGCAATGCCACAATACTACCCAGCAAATACTCCAGCGGTTCGATATACTCCAGCTCGTAGTAAATCTTCATCAGGATATTTTTTGCAGAAAGATTCAGCAATAAGTCATCGTAATCTGCTTTTTGCAGCAAGGTTATCGCAATGTCATATTTCTTCCTTTCATACTCTAAGAATGCTTTATTATAGCTGTAAGAGCTTTCCTGATATTTTTCTTCGAGTAAGCCTTTGTATTCCTCAATAAATTTTTCCGTCCACTTGTACTCTTTGAGCCGTATGCCTACCGTAACAATGTTTTTATAAGTAAACCGGGACAAAAATCCTTTTTCTAAAAACGCACCGGTTTCAATGCCGATTTTATTAATATCAAATGATTTACGGGCATATCCCTCTTTGCCCATATTATTCATCTTTATGCAATAATTATTGGCGTAAATGAGAACATCGCGTGCTTCCAGCTTTGGAAACAAGTGAAGATTTTGTTTAATTAATGCAACCAGTTTTTCAAAGTTTTCTTCTTTTTCGGCGTGCTTAAACGTATTGAAAATATAGTAGTAAATGGCAATGACAGGAACATCCAGCAGTTTGTTTTTTTCTACGTGCTCCAGCACAATATCGAAAATACCGTAGTTGTAGTCCACATTGTTTACCTGCTCATGCGAAATCAAAATACATCCTTGTTTTAATTTCTCAGCAATTACATAGATATCGAAATTATTGATGAGCATTTGAAAATTATAATCTGAAGTACGGCTTAGATTTCTTTTTTCTATATACCGCTCTACTTCTATATCATAGTAATTTTCGTAGTAATTTGCATTACGCAGTGGTTGTTTTTCAAGTAAGTGCGTTGCTTCTTCGTATGTTCTGTGAAAATTTTTATGATGATTATGATGGTTATACGCACTCATCAATTTCAGTTTCTGTAAGAAAGCATCTTCGTCAATTTGCTGCATCAGTAAAAACTTTTCAAGCAATTTAAACAAACTGCTCATATTCAGCCGCAACTTTTGATCGTTATAAGCCTGCTTTTGGTATATTTTTTTGAAAAGCTCTTTCTTTTCGGGCAGCGGGCTATCCGTTTCTATGAGGGTGTACAAATACTGCAATAATCTGACAATATCTTCAGACAAATTGAAGTAGGGTGATTGTACAAATTTTTCAAACGATTTCTTTTCCCATTTATTTAAAGCTAGTAATGTGTTAAATATTTTGCTATTCTCCATGTGTTCTAATTTATTGCTATTCAGTAATTTGCGATGTATTATTAAATACAACCCCACTACAAACATAGTAATTTATCTTAAGATTTTAATGTAAAAATTTATAATTTTATCCTTGTGTATGAGTAGAAAATATCTCTTTGTTGTTTTGCTGCAATGTTTGTTGTTTCCACAAAACAGAGTATCAGCTTCAGGTTTTGTAAAATTGCTGTATGGTATAGCACCTACGATTGTACAGGAAGGAAAAGATAAAAGCGCAATTGTTCTTACAGAAACTTTTTATGGTTACCATCCGATTTATTTTTTGCAGGAAACCGATTCTTTGGGCAATGTGTTACAGTTAGTTGATTTATCAGGCGTACAAGACATCACTCTTCAGGGAAGTGTAGATCTTTGGCTCACGCAAAACAAAGATATTTTTGTGATAAGTCACTTCAAAGACGACATGGGTAAAATAACACAGAAAATCAGCAAAGTACAAGATGGCAGCATAGTATTTACCAAAAACATCATCAATAACGATACATTGCAGCCTCTAAGTTTGCGTTCTTATGGAAATACATCTGACAATGGCTTTATTCAGCTACTGAGTAACGTAAATAAGAATCAATATTTTATCCAAAAAATAAATAATTCAGGTGATATAGTCTTTACTAAGCCTATACCTTCTTCCTTCTTTAATTCCGGCTTAGATACCGTTAATTTATTTGGACTAAGACATGAATTGCGCATTATAGATAATGCCGGAATTTTTTACATTACAGGCATCGGATTAAATCGGTCACTAAATAAATATCAGCTATTCCAGACAATATATAACCCACAGACTGATGATTTTCAATATAACAGATATGCACTTCCGGAGATTGCAGTAAATAATCAGGCTCAACCTGTTTTGTTTAATGAATATTTTTTGAATTCAGGAAGCATGCGGGTTATCATTATGCATTATGATTCAACTAGCGCATTAAACACCTATTATATTGAAGAATTACATACTGAAAACGGACTCAAGGATTTGGTGTATACTTATCAGGACTCAAGTAATAATTCAAATTTTGCCCAACGATTGAACTTTGACAAAAGTGGTAATTTGTATTTTCTTAAACCTAACTCCTTATCTAAACGAGATGCTAATGGAAATCTAAAATGGAACAGAGTGCTTTTTCCGGATAGAATTGCTTCCAATCAGCCTATTAATGATGATTTTATTTTCATGCGCAACTTTACTCAGCTATCAGACAGCGGTTTTTATATTATTGGAAAAGGGGGCAGAGCCTTAAATCAGATTTTTTGTTTTTGTTTAGGCGTGATTATAAAGACAGACAAAGAGGGCATTGTTTACAGAAGGCAAATCTCGGGCAATATTTATGCCGATGCAAACAACAACTGTGTACCAGATAATGAAAATGGAATAAAAAATACCCTGGTGACGGCTTATAATGCAAATGCATCGTATTTTGGTATAACAGACACTTTGGGGAATTATAAAATTCCGGTTGAAAACGGAAGTTATACCGTAAAAGCTTTCCTTCCCGACTCCATCTATTGGCAAGCATGTACACCCGCTGTTCAAATAAATACACTTACCGATACCACCAAGGTTGATTTTGCCCTGCAAAGAAGAGTCAGCTGTCCAATGTTGCAGACAGATATCAGCATTCCGTTTCTTCGCCGATGTTTTGAAAACTCATATACCATACACTATTGTAATTATGGAACGGCAACGGCTCAGAATGCAGCAATAAAAGTTACAATTCCTCCGGTAATGGAGGTAAGAAATACGAGTATTCCATGGAGTTCAGCAACAGATAATACCTTTACTTTTCCTCTGGAAAATTTGAACGAACAAGAGTGTGGCTCTTTTACGATTACGGCATACTTATCGTGTGGAGATTCGAGTATATTAGGCGAGACCCATTGTGTGGAGGCACATATTTTTCCGGACAGTTTATGTCTGCTTCCAGACACACGCTGGGATGGTTCGGAAATTACGGTAAGCGGAATATGTTTGGGCGATTCTGTACAATTTACAGTAAGTAATGTGGGATCGGGAGATATGAGAAATCCCAATATTTCTTATGTGCTTGAAGGAGATTTTTTGCGTATTGCGCCTGTTTATTTTCAGCTTAATGCGGGGCAGTCTCAAACCTTTACTTATGCTGCCGACGGCAGTACACAATCCTTTATTGCGGCACAGTCAGCCTATTATCCTTTTGGTGGCATGGCTACCGCCAGCGTAGAAGGCTGTGGTGGTTTTGTACCCGGATATGTTACACATTTTACGCAAGAAAACAATTCACCGTTTTTAGCAATAAATTGCACACAAAACATAGGTTCTTACGACCCCAATGACAAGACAGCCCTGCCTGTGGGACTTGACACGCTGCATTATATCGCACCATCAACACCGTTACAATACATTATTCGCTTTCAAAATACCGGAACAGACACTGCCTTTAATATCATACTGGAAGATTCTTTGTCGCCACTTCTGGATATCAGCACTTTTGCTGTCGGAGGCAGCTCACATCCGTTTACTTATTCTATTGAGCAGAATGGACTATTGCGCATTGTGTTTCCGAATATCATGCTTCCCGATTCGAATAAGAACGTAGCCGGTTCAATGGGTTATTTTTCTTTTAGTATAAAACCCAAAGCTATATTGCCGGAGTACACAAAAGTTGAGAATAATGCAATCATTTATTTTGATTTTAATGAAGGCGTAAAAACCGGAACGGTGTTTCATACCATAAAAAATAATTTATATCAATTCATTGTCAATAAAATAAATGAGCCGACATCAAAGATAAATTATGTCATTTATCCCAATCCGTTTTCAGATCAGTTTACACTCACATTATCAGATCAGCAAATTCAAAATAAGATACTGCAACTTCGTTTGTATGATTTGGATGGAAAAGAAATCTATCGTTCCGAAATCAAAAGCGGAGTACCTCTTTCTGTGTCTTCATTAGTTAAAAACATCTATTTTTTCACCATATCTCATGGAAATGAAATTATCTCTACAGGTAAACTCATTAAACAATAGCTACTTTTTTTGTCATAAATAATTGATAATAAAACTATTAGTTTATAATTTCAGTAAACAAAAATTACAGTACCCTATTTTTGTATTTATTTATTTAGAAAATAATTACTAATATTGAGTTTATTTTTATATTCATGATGCGCTTCTTTACGAAAAACTGTTTTGTATTAGTTCTGCTTTTGTATTTGAGTCAATATTACTCTTATGCAGGAGATATCCCCAAACATTTCCAGCCCAAAGCATTTAGTTATTCGAGCCAGATTATCTCAACGACAGATAACGGCTTTTTGATGCTTTCTTACTATAAAAACAGCTCTGCTGAACCTTATACTCCCGTGATTACCAAGTTTGACCAAAAGGCAGATGTACAATGGGAAAAATCATTAAGTCCAATTCAGTTGCTTGATTTTTCAGGAGTAGATGAAGGTCGGTTGTTTCCTATGCAAAATGGATATCTGGTTTTTCATACTTATCCGTCTATTGGTAATAATGGAAGACTGGCATTGGTACAACGCTTCGACAAAAACTGGAATTTGGTCTATGTTTCCGTTCCGTCATTAGACAGTATCGGTTTTGATGAAACGTATTTAAACGGCTGGAACTGGAGCATGGACAAGATTCAACCCCTGAGTGATGGCGGATATATGGTTATCGGGACAAACCTTGCTGATTGTTATAATAAAGGAGTTGTTTTTGCCAGATATTCACCTACCGGTAATTTGGTTTGGAAACATAAATCTCCAATCACCAATTCCTGTATTCAATTTCGTTACGACCAGGCTTTACTCCATATCACTTCAGACAATAAATTATTATTAGGTATCGGCAATCGTTATCAAATGACCGCTACAACATATGGCGCAAGTTTTCAATTAAACAAGAAAACGCTTAATGATAATGAGATTTGGGCAAAGACCGTAATTACTACTTTAGATGTCACACAAATTGCAAACAAAAATGTCTTGCTCTGTCAAAAAGAATTGGCAAACGGAAATTTAAAATATCTGGCAGTATATGATATCAATGGTGGCGACTATGCACATGGTGCATTTTTGCAGTACACTATTTCAGGAACAGACGGCACCATTTTGCAAATAGATACTTTTGCGTTTAATTTACCTTTGGCAAATGATGAAAATTTCAGAAGAGTTGAAATTGATGATAAAGAAAATATTCTTATTCTCGGGCAGAAATCGTTTACCAAATTAGATAAAAAAGGAAATCTTATCTGGCAAAGAACTCCGTTTGAAGATATTCGTTTATTTGATGTCTTGGGTACAAAATACCATCTCACATCATTTACCACCACATCAAACGGCAATTATTTACTGACAGGAAATAATTTACAAACCACCAATGCAAACAGCAGTGGTATTTATTTCTTTTTGATTACTGCCGACGGTCAATCTAAAGTGAAAGCATTAACAGGAAAGGTTTATATAGACATTGACAAAAGCTGTACTTATACCAATAACGAAACCGGTTATCCCGGATTACAAGTGGTTGCTGAACGCAACGGGCAACGTTATTATGCCTCCACAGACACATCAGGCACTTACTATATGCCTTTAGACTCAGGTATATACAACATTACTGTACAATTGCCCAATTCGAATGTATGGAAGATGTGTTATCAAAGCTATATGGCTAACCTTACTGTAAACCAGCCACTTTCGTTCTTAAATATTCCTCTTTATCCCAAAGTCACATGTCCTTTTTTGAATGTAGAAATTGGCAATCCTTACTTGCGCAAATGTGCTGAAAATTATTATACACTATATTATTGCAATACTGGAAATGATACTGCACATTCAGCTTACATAGATGTTCAGTTAGATGCAGATATGAGTTTCACACATGCAGATTTATCGTCAATTAATCTGGGAAATAATCGTTATCGTTTTCAGTTGGGAAATATTAACCCGCAAAATTGTGGTTCGTTTAAAGTTTACGCACAATTAAGTTGTGATGAAATTGCAGGAAAAACGCATTGTACATCAGCGCATATTTATCCCGATAATGCCTGCCCGCCGGTTGCATCACAATGGGACGGCTCCGATATTAAACTTTATGGATATTGCCAACAAGACAGTGCCATTATTGTGATTAAAAACACTGGAAACAATATGCAATCACCTCGACATTATATTGTAATTGAGGGCGATTTTTTGCGTATCCAACCTCAAAATTATCAGTTGTTGGCTAATGACAGTATTGTTTTAAGGCTAAGTGCAGATGGACAAACAATAAGAGCTTCGGCACAACAAGATCCTAACTTTCCATATCCCAGCCAACCCAGTATTACGATAGAAAGCTGCTCCGGAGTGATTGACAGCACTGGACTGGTTAATCAATTTCCACAGGATGATGCCGCAGCATTTATCAGTACATCTTGCGTGCAAAACAGAAGTGCATTTGATCCTAACGAGAAAACAGCTCAGCCTGTAGGCTATTTGCAAGAACATTATGTAGAAAAAAATACGGAACTGGAATACACGCTGCGATTTCAAAATACGGGCAACGATACGGCATTTTTTGTAGAATTACTGGACACTCTTTCAACAGGATTAGATCTGAAACCCTTAGTGATGGGTGCATCATCACATCCATACAACTATGCAGTATATGGCGGTCATATTTTGCAAATTAATTTTCCCGGTATTAAGTTACCCGATTCATTGACCAATGAACCGATGTCACACGGATTTGTTACTTTCCATATCCAACCCAAATCAACGATCCCTAATGGAACATTGATTGAGAATAATGCACAAATTTATTTTGATTATAATAGCGCCGTAACTACAAATACCATTTATCACACCGTTGACAGCATTCGATATAAAATAGTGAGCTTAGTAAATTATCATCCTACAATCAATAAAATTGCTGTTTATCCTAATCCGTTCAGCACTTTTGCTCATATTGAAATTAACTCAAGCCAGCCGCTTAAAAACACAACAGTACAAGTTTGGTCAATTGATGGCAAATTAATACTAAACCAGCCTTTAGAAAAAGATATTGATGGAAGTTTGTTTACAGACGGTATGTATATTTTAAAAATAATGGCCGAAGGTAGTTTGGTGGCAACAGCCAAATTGATTAAACAATAAACGGAATGTCGCACAGTTTTTTCGTAACTTTACATAGATGTGCGATACGTTTGTATATCTGTCTGAATCAAAAGAAGAGCCGGTTATTTTTGGAAAAAACTCGGACAGAGAGCCGGATGAGGCTCAGGGCATAGTTCATTATCCCAACTATTCAACATCCTCAAAATCTCAACGCACAACCTATATTGAGGTTGAAACCGATGCGCAAAAGCTGGAAGTTTACTTATCAAAACCATTTCAAATGTGGGGGGCAGAAATGGGTGTAAATCAGTATGGCGTAGCCATAGGCAATGAGGCGGTTTTTACAAAGCTGCCAATAGAAAAACAGAATACGGGATTGACAGGCATGGACTTATTGCGATTAGCATTAGAACAAGCAAAAACAGCAAAGGAAGCTCTGGAAATAATGATTTTATTTTTGGAAAAATATGGTCAGAATGCCTGTGGCGGATATAGGGATAAGAAGTTTTATTATCATAATTCATTTATTATAGCCGATGCACATAGTGCCTTTGTTCTGGAAACGGCAGGAACATTTTGGGTCTATCAAAAAATAAAGGGATTCAGAGCCATCTCCAACGGATTGAGTATAGAGCATGAGTTTGATGGTATTCATCCAGATGCTATTGCTTATGCACATAAAAAAGGATGGGCAAAGAAACAGCTAGCATTCAGTTTCAAGAAAGCGTTTTCTCAGTTTTTGATGCCACGTTTAGCAGCCTGCGAACACCGCAGAAAAATGAGCGAACATAAGTCGGGCATATTCCGTCAGTTTGATGTATCCGCTGCTTTTTCCATCTTGCGCACACATGAGCATCCCGATAATTTCAGTCCTAAAAGAGCAGGCACAAAGTCCATTTGTATGCACAATAACGGCTTGTTTTGCCCGCACCAAACAACAGGGAGTATGGTGGCGGTATTACGTAAAAATAATCTGCCGCATACGGTATGGTTTACCGGTAGTTCAAACCCATGTATCAGCTTATATAAGCCATTCTATTTTGGAGACACCTTGCTGAATGAAGAGCAATTTCAACAGCCGGGTGCACATGCAGATGTTAGCTACTGGTGGAAATGGGAAATCAGAAACCGGAAATTCAGAAACGATTTTATTCATCAATGGGAAAATTTCCATACTACCCAACAACATCTTGAAGCTGAATGGATAAAAGAAGATTCGCTATTTACATCAATGTCAGATTGGGAAAAAGGGTATCAGTTATCCCGAAAAGCATTGGCTGCACATGATATTTGAATCTTAATTCATAATAGAATAACGATGAAAAAAAGCGGATTTCACACAATCTTAACTTCCTTATCAAGGAAGGAAAGGGTGGTTATTAAAGAAATAAAATCAGCTTTTTCATGAAAAAAGAATTAATTTTGTTCTATCGAGCCGATACGAAAGTAGCAATACCTGATACTGCTGGACAACACGGTGTATGAAACAGGACACATCGGGCAACACCACGACTGTTGCCTATTTTATTTTATAGAGATTCGGTTTTTATAATTTGTTTTCTATCTTTGCACATGGAAAGCAACTTTCATTTATCTACACAACACAAATTTGCCGGCGAGGGTTTGACATTTGATGATGTCCTTTTACTTCCGGCTTACTCACAAGTTTTACCTCGCGAAACCAACCTGAAAACTCAGGTAACACGTAATATCAGTGCCAATATTCCCATTTTATCATCTGCTATGGATACGGTTACTGAAGCTAATTTAGCTATTGCATTGGCAAGAGAAGGTGGTATAGGCGTTTTACACAAAAATATGTCAATTGAGAAACAAGCTAACGAAGTGCGCAAGGTTAAACGCTCTGAAAGCGGATTAATTACTGACCCAATTACCTTAAATCCGGAACAGAAAGTGGCGGCAGCTTTTATTCTGATGGCTGAAAACAAAATAGGCGGAATTCCGGTTACAGACGAGAACGGGTATCTTGTAGGCATACTCACCAACCGCGATTTGCGTTTTTGCAAAGATAAAAATATGCTGGTGAAAGACCTGATGACTAAAGACCGGCTGATAACAGCACACGAAGGCACTACCCTGAAACAAGCGGAAGATATCTTGCATGAATATCGCATTGAAAAACTGCCCATCGTAGATAAAAACAATAAACTTGTCGGATTAATTACGTATAAAGATATTATTAAAGTAAAAAACTATCCCAATTCCTGCAAAGATAACAGCGGACGTTTGCGTGCCGCTGCGGCTGTAGGAGTTACTGCCGATTTTATGCAGCGCATGGAAGCATTAGTGGCAGTAGGTGTTGATTTTATTTGTATAGATACGGCACACGGTCATTCTACTGGTGTTATCAATGCAGTAAAACAGGCTAAATCCAGTTTTAAATATGTAGATATTGTAGGAGGAAACATTGCTACGGGTTCGGCAGCGAAAGCACTTGCCGATGCCGGGGCTGATGCAGTAAAAGTAGGTGTCGGTCCGGGTTCTATCTGTACGACACGTGTTGTTGCCGGTGTAGGAGTGCCACAGCTGAGTGCCATTTATGATTGTGCACTGGCATTAAAAGGCAGCGGAGTGCCTGTTATCGGTGATGGCGGTATTCGCTATACGGGAGATATTGTAAAAGCACTGGCTGGAGGCGCAAATACTATTATGGCGGGCTCGGTATTTGCCGGTACGGAAGAAAGCCCCGGAAGCACGGTTATTTTTGAAGGAAGAAAGTTTAAAACCTATCGCGGTATGGGCAGTATGGAAGCCATGCAAGAAGGCAGTAAAGACCGCTATTTTCAGGATGTGGAAGACGATATAAAAAAATTGGTACCGGAAGGCATAGTTGGCAGAGTACCGTATAAAGGCACACTAAGCGAAGTTGTTTATCAGTTTATAGGCGGATTAAAAGCGGGTATGGGTTATTGCGGCGCAAAAGACATTCCTGCTCTGCAAGAAAAATCGCAGTTTGTGCGTATTACTACAGCCGGCGTAGCCGAAAGCCATCCGCATGATGTAACTATCACCAATGAAGCACCGAATTATAGCAGATAATGTGAATTATAACTATTTTTCAAGATAGTTATGTTAAAAAATGTCTCGCTTATAATTAAAGCAGTTTTTGTTATAGGACTTCTATTGTTTATTGCAATTTTCCTTGGAAAATATTTTTGGTTTTTTGATTTAGTCAGTCATTTCAGGACACAAGCTCTTGTCGTGTTTGCCTTGTCTTTGTCTTATTTTATAATTATCAGAGAGAAGGGCTTTGTACTTGTCAATGCCTCGGTAGTTTTTTTTATTCTATACAGTATTTTCCCGTATTATCTTTCACAGTCAAGACATAAAGAAGATAAGACATACACATTACTTTATGCGAACGTGCTTACTTCAAATGAGCAAAAAAGCTCACTTGTTGATATGATTAAGAAAACAAATCCCGATATCATCGCACTGGAGGAGGTTAACGAAGAATGGATGTATCAATTAAACTGTGTTGCAAATGAATATAAATATAAAGTTGTCTTACCTCATGATGATAACTTCGGTGTATGTTTATTGTCTAAAATTAATATCTCAGAAAGTGAAATCATAAATTTTTGCGCATTTGATTTGCCATCGGTATTTGCTAAGCTAAAAACAAAAGAGGATTCGTTTTCATTACTCCTTAC
>CAYVGM010000003.1:5935-17909 GCA_964451125.1 uncultured Chitinophagales bacterium | reverse complement strand
TCAGACCATCTGCCTCTTGTAATTAAGTTTGGGCTAAAATAAGCGATTAATAGACAAATTTACTCTTACTGTTATTTGCAAATTTAAACCCATTATTGATGGCAAATGTAGGATTGAAGATGCTGACAAACATTTTCTCGTACCAGGTATAACCATTGCGACTCATGCGAATAGTACTGAAATGAAACAATTCGCCAAACAAAATACCTGCACCGGGTGTTACAATTAAATCTTGTATACTGGGCTGCTCGAAACCTGCCTCTATGGTATATTCCCAGAGCCACACGCTGCCTGCACAGAAAAGAGCTGATTGCCATACATTAGCACCCTGAGAGCGGAGGGCGTTGTAATAGATTGTGCCCTGGTAGGGATGTCCAAGATAATTGATATACCATTTATCATGATCAATGACCGGTGGTCCGGTATATGCACTCTTTAGCTGGTTTTTATAATTGGCTTTATTCCACTTGCTTACATCTTCGGGAAGTATTAAAAGCAAACCGGTAATCATAGCATTATACCCGAAAGTGAATACCATACCACGACCTAATTTTCTGCCAAATCTTGTTTCTTCATTTCTTAGCCTACACCCTTTTTTGCATATAGTATCTGCATGTGGAGGATAAAAAACAAACTTTCGTTTTACTGTGCTGCCAATACTGATAATTTTAGAGACCACTACGGTATCTGCAGAAAAAATAGTGTCTGCTGTTTGTGATTTGACGGGCTTAAAAGCGGCACACAAAACAAAACAGACTAAGATAAATCTGTATGATATTTCTTTATTATTTACAAAAAAACATACCATTTGTCTTAGTGACTATCGTTTTATTTTCAAATAAACCGGGCAGTGGTCGGAGTGTTTTACATCCTGAAATATTTTTGCATCGAGCAGTTGGCTTTTTAGCTCATTAGTAACTACATTGTAGTCAATTCGCCAGCCTTTATTATTGTTGCGGGCATTAGCT
Source organism: uncultured Chitinophagales bacterium (assembly GCA_964451125.1). Lineage (GTDB taxonomy): Bacteria > Bacteroidota > Bacteroidia > Chitinophagales > JADIYW01 > JADJSS01. The sequence continues at coordinate 16,941 of CAYVGM010000003.1, read as the reverse complement.
CTGAAACTCCACCACGAATATTCGTGTTTTACTTCCGCATTAAAATGCCGAAAGGTATCAATAAAGCCAGAATCGAAATATTTGGTCATCCAGGCTCTTTCTTCCGGTAAAAATCCGGAGTTGTTTTTATTGCCAACCGGGTCATGTATATCTATTGGCTGATGGCAAATATTATAGTCGCCGCTGATGATTATTTTAGGTCTGATCTTCCTTAGTTCGTGGATATAAGTAAAAAAATCATCCAGATAATTCATTTTTACTACTTGTCGCTCCTCGCCACTGCTGCCTGAAGGGAAATATGAATTGATAATCGTAATATCTCCAATATCCATCCGGATGAGCCGACCTTCGTCGTCATATTTTTTTATACCGATGCCATTGTTTACAAAGTCGGGCTTTAGTTTAGTAAGTATAGCCACGCCACTGTATCCTTTTTTTTGTGCAGAATGCAGATAAACGTGGTAGCCCATTTCTTCAAAAAGTTCTTTGGGTATATCATACTCATGTGCTTTTGTTTCTTGAAAAAGATATATTTCGTGATTGGTTTCCTTTATCCATTGTGCCAAACCTTTGGAAACAGCCGAACGAATGCCATTCAGATTGTAAGAAATTAGTTCTAATGTATTTTCCATGTTGTAAAAATATAAAATTGGTACTGCTTTTGATTAACAACCATAGGATATAAAAATTCGACGTATTATAAGTATTTTCACTACCGAATGAAGTTGCCGCAAATAACATTCCTTTTTGTGCTTTTAATAAGTGCATCTGCAGTATTTGCACAGACTTTTATAGAAGGCAAGGTAGTAGATAAAACAACTAAAACACCCATCAGTTATGCCAATATTTACATAAAAGGCACTACTTTAGGCACCACCACAAACGATACCGGCTATTTTCAGCTAAAGCTTACTACCCATTACGATTCGCTGACGGCTGCGTTTTTAGGGTATAAAGAAATAAGTGTACCCCTTTTAAAAAAGGCACATCAGATAATTGTTTTTGAATTGGGCGAAGATGAAAATATGCTTGCAGAAGCTGTAATATATGCCTCATCGGAAAGTTTTGAAGATTATCTGATAAGAAATATCCTGTCGCACAAAGATGCAAACGACAAAAAAAAGCTCGACAATTACAGCTATAAAAGCTATAACAAGATTGAACTGGATATAAAAAATTTTGGCGATAAACTTACTGAACGCAAGATACTGAAGCCGTTTAGTTTTATTTTCAATAATATTGACAGCACTTCTGAAGATGAGCCTTTTTTGCCGATGATGTTATCTGAAACATTGTCTGAATTTTATTATACCAACAAACTTCACAAAAAGAGAGAGATTATAACAGCATCGAAAGTATCTGGTGTTGAAGATGCCAGTTTTTCAGAATTTTTAGGCGCTACTTATCAGGACTTGGATATTTACGACAACCAATATAATATCATCCAAAAACAATTTATCAGCCCGATAGCCAACAGCTGCAAGACATTTTACAAGTATAAAGTAATTGACACCTTGGTATTAGACAATGTAGTACATTATAAGATGATGTTTGAACCCAAAACCAAAGGCGATTATACCTTTTACGGCAGTATGATTGTTTCTGAAAATAATTTTGCCATCAAAGATATGCAGCTCCGCATGGCGCCACATGTCAATATTAATTTCATTAAACGCATAGAACTCAACCAGAAATTTGATTTTGTTGATAATAAATTCTGGATGATTACAGATGATAACCTGTTGATAGAATTTCGTCCGTTGGAGAAAAAGCCGGCAATTGTTGCCCGAAGAAATACAATTTATAAAGACTTCAGAATCAATCAAGCCTATAATGACTCGGTTATCAATAAGCTAAAAGAAGAAGTTACACTAGATGAAAACACGATAAAAAAAGATGCAGCATTTTGGGATACTTCGCGCTATATAAACCTGAGCAAAAATGAAGCCGCTGTTTACCACATGATTGACACACTGAAAACAATAAAAGCTTATAAAGCTTACAGCGACATCATTCAGCTACTGCTCACCGGCTATTATGATGTGGGTCCGGTAGAACTGGGGCCGATACTTAATGTGGTCAGCAACAACAGGTTGGAAGGCTGGCGGTTTCGCATGGGCATCCAAACTTCAGAGAGCCTGGTAAAATGGATGCAGGCCGGCGCTTATCTGGCTTATGCCTTAAAAGATAAGCGTTTTAAGTACGGGGCATTTGCAGATTTCCTGATAGATAAATTTCCCAGACAAACAATAGGCGCAAGTTATATTGATGATGTGGGAGCTACGAGCCGCACAACTGATTTACTTTCTGAAGATAATTTTCTGAATGTGGTTATCAGGCGAAAAAAAGCTCCATATATGGTGATGTACATGAAAACGGCAAAACTCAACTATACGATAGAATATAAACAAGGCATGAGTTTGTCTTTCAGCATGCAAAATAGGAGACTCGATCAGGGTACTATTCCATTTAACTATGTACACAACTATACCAAACAAGGTGTTGATTATTCCGATACGATTAATCATATTAATCAAACAGAATTTGTCCTTAGAGCTCGCTGGGGTTTTGGTGAAAAGTTTATCAATAAAAATTCTCTATTCAGAAGTTCGCTTAATGCAGGAAATATTCCGGTTCTGCAATTTGAGTATGTTGCCGGTATACCGTCGGTTTTCAAAAGTCAGTTTACCTACCACAAACTAACCATAGCTTTTTCGGATATTATAAAAGTGAATACTGTCGGACGGTTTGAAATGAGATTCCAAGCCGGCAAAGTTTTTGGGAAAGTGCCATTCTTATTGTCTGAAGTACATTTGGGAAACGATACATATATCTACACCAATACGGCTTTCAATCTGATGAATCCGTATGAATTTTACAGCGACCAATACCTTCAATGGAACTTTATACACCACTTTGATGGTTTCTTCTTAAACAGGATACCGGGTATACGTAAATTAAAGTTGAGGGAAGTGATACAGACTCGTGGTGTTTGGGGCAGTGTAACACAAAAAAACATGGAATTAAATGCTGCAAATTCGTTTATCCATCCCATAGGCAAAGTGCCTTATATTGAGGTGGGTTTTGGATTGGAAAATATTCTGAAATTTTTGCGATGGGATGTAATGTGGAGGGTTACTCACCGAGATAATAGCAACGCACCCAAATGGCTGATGACTGTCGGGTTTAATTTTAACTTTTAATTATTCGGAAATAACAACGCATATTTTATAATTTTACAAAAACAAACAACAAGACGTGTTCGCTAAAGATTGCATTGATACTTCTATACCATATCTGAAACCAACAGATACTGCAGGTTTTGCATTAGACATGATGAGTGAGAACAAAACTTTGATTTTGCCTGTAGTTAAAAACCATGTGCTGTTGGCTATAGCAGATGAAAATAATCTGCTGGAGGTGGATGATAATATTTTGATTGAGCATTTTATCAGTTCAGAAGAATCTCCAATTCATTTTGCAGAAGGCTTACATATTTTTGATGTGCTCAAAAAATGTGCACAATGGAATAATTATTTCATTCCCGTGCTGAATAATCATAAACATTATTTGGGTATGACTTCGCCCAAGCATATTTTGACAGCCTACTCACAATATTCTGCTCTTAATAATCCCGGTGGTATTATAGAGTTGCAAATGGATGCCAAAGATTATTCGCTCACAGAAATATCTAAGATTGTAGAGTCGAACAATGCTATGATTTTACACAGCATGATTTCTACACAAAAAGAAAGCTCACAAATTATAGTTGCAATAAAAATCAACAAAAGCGATTTACAAGATATTCAGGCTACATTTGAACGATTCGGATATACTGTGGCTTCAGTCTTGCACAATTCAGAATATGAAATGCAACTAAAAGAAAGATTGGACAGCTTTATGCGTTTTCTGGAAGTTTAGGGCTGTTTTAGTCTGTTTAATTTTACAAACAAGGTACTGCTTATTTCCGTTATTACTATCGCTACACACATAAACAACATGGGAAAATATGTATATGTGTAGCGCACTTCAAAATTCTTATTGACATACATAATAATGAAGAAAGTAGCAGCAGCATATAGAAATGTCATCCAAAAGACATCCTTATATTTTTTGTAAAACACTAAAAGTAATAGCAAAGCTGAGTAACACAACACATTAAAGACATACAAATAAATCTTTAAGAAGTAAAGTAAGGGATTGCTCTCATAATTTTGAAGAAATGCCAAAGTGCTGGAATTGCTTTGAGAAATAAGGCTTTTGGCATATTGTAATGGTACTAAAACATAATGATAAAAAGGTGCTTGTTTAATGAATTCTGTCTTAAGTTGATTAAAATTCTCGATACTTTTAGCTTCCAACTGTGCTAGGGTGTCTTTATGGACATGGTTAATTTTGCCGTAATAGTAATCATAAAGCGAAAGATAAGCATCCCTTACCTCTTGTTGCTTATTTCCTTTCCATGCCGCCGATGGAATTTTTTGTAGTAAGGAGTCTGTAAATTTGTATTTATCCGTTTCAGGTTGATGGATTATAGCATGGATACAGGTGTTACTAATTATTTCTGAAGAATAATCACCCGGATTCATCCAAGAGGCTATCCAGTATTTCAGGTGCATATTAGGCATGCCATAGTCCATTTGATCGCCGTAGTATTTTTCCAATAAGATGATATCGCCGTTTGTTTTTTTGTAATTATGTATCATCCAGGGCAAGAAAAACAGGGCACTGCCCAATACAAATGCAAGACCATTCTTCAGCATCAATTTCAAAGCGAATTTTGAATAATAAATAAGCAAAATGAGCACGGAGAAGATGATAAAAATAGAATTTGGACGTGTTAAGACGAGAATTGCAAAAACGATACCGGATAATAGCCAGTTTTTTAGGGTATTTTCTTGTTTGGTACGGGATAAAAAATAGATAAAAATGCAATTGAGTGCTGGGCTAACGGCTTCTGTTATCGTATAAGATAAATAAGTAATAAACGGCAAAAATGTGGCATAAATCAAATAGGTAAGCAAGGCTATCTTTTTATTGCCAGTAAAACGGAAAGTGGCAATATACAATAATACTGCAGAGAATGCATATAAGAGCATCTGGGTAATTTTTATTGCCTTAAAACTTCCCGCTTCGCCAAACACAACATAATGCAATCCATAAAACATGGGATACAGAGGTGTTCTTCTCACAGCATTCAAACGTGAGGTAGTGTCGTAGGTAAATTCACCTGTTTTCAGATAATTTTTTATGTGATTGATGTACCAGTAATTGTCTATGCTGTTTATTGTTTGATTGTGAACGAGGCTAAATTCTGAAGAAATTTTTGAAATTTGATTTTGCTCTTTTATTTGTCTTATATTTATCTCATTAATTACAAAATTCAGGAGTAACGAATTAAAGAATAGTGCAATATATAGATTGCGACTGCCGATAGATTTAACTTGTTTGATAATTTGTAATTTTTATTTAGAGCAAGTTATAAAAATTGTTACAATGTTGGCTTATATAGAAAAATTATTGTGTGTATCTTTATCGCTATAGAATAGTTCAGAACAAGTAACAAATTTATGTGTATTTAACGATATTATCCATATTTACGAGCTTGGAAGGTCACGAAAGTGGGCAGAAACTTTACCTTAATGATGTGTTTTTTGGTATGATGTTCGGTGTTTTTACCTATGTGATGGTAAAAAAAATAGCTGACTCATATTATAAGAATACAATATTCCATAATTATCTAATGACTTTCTATAAAGTTAAAATCGTCAGTACGATATTATTCTATTTAATCTTTGCATTTTATTATAAAGGCGGTGATACTTTTGCATATCTGCATAATATCTTGCAATTGAGAAAGATTTTATCTGACGATATTGGTGCCGCATTTGCTATCATTTTTGATCCTCATTCATTTAAGGCTGTCTATAACATGCGAGGAACAATGATAGACAATGGATTATATATGCTAGATGATAGTACACATGTAATTATCTCTATTGGTTTTTTCATCGGTTTCTTATGTATTAATTCATATTTTGTGTTATGTCTTTTTTGCTCAATGGTAGCCATGTATGGTTGTTGGAAATTATTCCAAACATTTGTAGAACTATACCCACACTTACATAAGGAACTGGCAATTGCCTGCTTATTTATTCCATCTGTTTGTTTCTGGGGTTCGGGTTTCTTAAAAGATCCTATTTGTATAGGAGCCTTGGGTGTGTTTACTAATTCACTGTATTACATTGCATTCAAGAATAAAAAAGTCTTTATAAACATCATTTTATCAACAATATCAGTATACTTAATATTTAAAATTAAGGTTTATATAGTTCTTGCATATGCTCCTGCTGCATTAATATGGATAATCTCGCGAAACAAAGATCGTATTAAGAGTAGTTTCTTAAGGGCTATTTTCGCTCCACTACTATTAATTTTAGGTCTTCTCATGGGGCTTGTTTCACTCCAACTTATGGCCACATTTGCTGATAAATATTCATTTGAAAATATGATGAGAACAGCACAAGACACTCAAAACTGGCTTGTATATTCTTCTCAAACCAGTGGAAGTTCATCAATTTATTCTTTGGGAAATATTGAATACACTCCAATGGGGATGTTAAAAATATTTCCCGCCTCAGTAAATGTTGCGCTTTTCAGACCCTATATATGGGAAGCAAAAAAACCCATGCTGTTTATAGGGGCTATGGAAAGTTTAGTAACGTTTTTTTTTACCGTATATCTGTTGTATAAATCAGGCATTTGGAATACGATTAAACAAATTATTACCAACCCCGATGTCTTATTCTGTATGGTCTTTTCTATAATATTTGCTTTTGCAGTAGGCTTTACCAGCTTCAACTTTGGAGCATTGGCAAGATATAAAATACCATTATTGCCTTTTTATTTTATTGCCTTATTTATCTTATCCGGAACAAATAATGAAGACAAACAAAAGTTAAAGAAAGCCACTTGATTTTCTTATTTTTGTGGTTAAAAATTAAATTATTGAATGAATATAGCAGTTGTAGGTACGGGTTATGTAGGTTTGGTTTCAGGTACTTGCTTGGCCGAAACCGGTAACCACGTTACTTGTGTTGATGTGGACACAGCTAAGGTTGAAAAACTTAAAGCGGGAATTATGACAATTTATGAACCCGGTTTAGACGTTGTTTTTAATCGAAATATTAAAGAAAAAAGACTTCATTTCACTACAAACCTGGAGGATGCCATAACTAATGCCAAATTAATCTTTCTCGCCCTGCCCACACCTCCGGGAGAAGATGGCTCTGCCGATTTGAGATATGTACTTGGAGTTGCCGAACAACTCGGAAAACTGATTAAGGAATACAAAGTTATTATTAACAAGAGTACGGTTCCTGTCGGTACGGCTGAAAAAACTCGTGAAGCTATTGCAAAAAATGCAACAGTTGAATTTGATGTAGTTTCTAATCCTGAATTTTTAAGAGAGGGGGTCGCTGTTGATGATTTCCTTAAGCCTGATCGTGTGGTAGTAGGCACAAGATCTGAGCGCGCCAGAAAATTAATGGAAGAACTATACAGACCTTTTGTCCGTCAGGGAAATCCAATTATTTTTATGGACGAACGCAGTTCTGAAATGACAAAATATGCAGCCAACTCTTATTTGGCTACACGTATTACATTTATGAACGAATTGGCAAATTTGTGCGAATTAACCGGTGCTGACGTAGAAACAGTAAGACAAGGTATGGGTACTGATAACAGAATTGGAAAACGATTCTTGTTTCCGGGCATAGGATATGGTGGCTCATGTTTTCCTAAAGACGTGCAGGCGCTGGCTAAAACAGCTGAAGAATATCACTACGATTTCAAAATCTTAAAAGCCGTGATGCATGTAAACGACAGACAAAAACATGTTTTGGTTGAAAAGATTTTCAACAAATACGGAAATGATTTATCGGGCAAAAAGATTGCCGTTTGGGGATTGGCATTTAAGCCCAATACAGATGATATCCGAGAGGCTCCAGCATTGTTTATTATTGAAGATTTATTAAATGCCGGGGCAGAGATTTTTGCTTACGACCCCGAAGCAATGGAAAACGTGAAAAGATACTTCTCCGGTTTCCCGAAAAAAAACAAACTGAATTTTACAGAAGACTATTACGCACCATTAAACGGAGCAGACTTTCTTTGCATTTTAACAGAGTGGACAGAATTCAGAACACCTGATTTTTCTAAAATCAAATCATTGCTAAAAGAAGCCGTAGTTTTTGACGGCAGAAATTTATATGATTTGGATGGTATGAAAAGTGAAGGTTTTTATTATAACAGCATAGGACGAAAAACAATTCAAGCATAAATCCAACATAAACAACATATCATGTCTGAAAAGAAGAGAGTATTAATAACAGGAGCAGCAGGATTTTTGGGATCGCATTTATGTGATCGGTTTATCGCTGAAGGTTATCATGTAATCGGAATGGACAATCTGATTACAGGAAATATTAAAAATATTGAGCACTTGTTTCCCTCTAAAGATTTTGAATATTATCATCATGATGTTAGTCGCTTTGTACATGTTCCCGGTAAATTAGATTATATTTTGCATTTTGCTTCACCTGCATCACCTATTGACTACTTGAAGATGCCTATACAAACATTAAAAGTTGGTTCATTAGGTACACATAACTTATTAGGTTTGGCAAAAGAAAAGAAGGCAAGAATGCTAATTGCCTCCACTTCTGAAGTATATGGCGACCCAACCGTTCACCCACAACCTGAAGAATACTGGGGCAATGTTAATCCAATCGGTCCTCGCGGAGTATATGACGAAGCAAAACGATTTCAAGAAGCTATAACTATGGCTTACCATAATTTCCACGGATTGGAAACTCGAATAGTCCGCATTTTTAATACCTATGGTCCGCGTATGCGCCTCGATGATGGAAGAGCATTACCCGCATTTATGAGTCAGGCACTAAATAATGAAGACATCACAGTTTTTGGAGATGGCTCTCAAACACGATCCTTTTGTTATGTATCTGATTTGGTAGATGGTATTTATCGTCTTTTGTTAAGTGATTATCACTTGCCTGTAAATATTGGAAATCCGCAAGAAATTAGCTTATTGGATTTTGCAGAAGAAATTATAAAACTTACAGGCACTAAAAGTAAAATCATTTATCAGCCATTGCCAAAAGATGATCCTAAGCAACGCCAACCGGATATTACAAAAGCAAAAGAAATTTTAGGCTGGCAACCAAAAATAGACAGAAGCGAAGGATTAAAGATTACACTTGAATATTTTAGAGATGAACTTGGAAAATAAAATAGTTACAGAACACCAAACTCCTCCGGTAAATCTTTTACAAGCAGATATCTCTCTTTTTAAACATGAATTCTCATATCAGCACACCAGACCAGTATTAACACCGTATCGCTCTATTTATTTTAATTCGCTTGGTTATATCTACCACAAATGCAGACTCGTCTTTTTTAAAGATTGTAATAAAATTTCAGACCGTCCAGCCTATGTTAATTTTATTAAACTAAAATTTTTACTTACTTCCAAAATAGATGCACCTGCAATATGTATACACTCAATATGGTGTGAAGGGTATTTTCATTGGTTAACAGAATCTTTGCAAAGACTTATGTATATTATGCAGTCAGGGTATAATTTGAAATCATTTGTATTACTGCTTCCAAGCCAGTTTTTAAAATATGCTTACATTAATGAATCGCTTCAACTTTTCGGCATTAATAAAGAAAATATTTTACCTATTAAAACTTATGGTAATTATTTCTGTAAAGAACTTTTAATCTGCCCTCCATTGGCTATTTCCGGAAGATATGACTATGCTGTTTCGAATGCTACCAGTGAATATATGCTCATGAAAGCTGGTTTAAATAATTTAATTGCAGATAGGCGTATATATATATCCAGACAAAACTCTCCAAAAAGAAAGGTAACGAACGAACCTGCAGTTATAGCATTACTTAAGCAATATGATTTTGAGATAGTAGAAACAGAGAATATGACCTTTATCCAACAAATGTCATTGTTTAATTCTACGAGATGGCTGATAAGTATACATGGTGCCGGCCTTACTAATATGATGTTTATGCAAAAGCATACGAATGTATTAGAGTTTAGAGAAGAAAATGACAACTGGAACAACTGCTATTTTTCACTTGCTTCAGCTCATAATTTAAATTATCACTATTTAAAATGTAAAAAAGAAGGGGAACAAAAAGATCATGTAGGTAATTTGGCTGTAAATATTCAAGAACTAAAGCAACTACTGGAGTTGTATATTTAATCTTATAATGACGTTACAACAAATTTATCATCGTGCATTAAATTTTGAATTTCTCTCAATAGAAGAGGGCATATTTTTGTTTGAAAATGCACCTACTGCTGAGTTGATGCAAATTTCACATCAGCTTAGGCTGAACCAAAAACCAGATAATATCGTCACCTGGCAAATAGACAGAAACCTCAATACAACCAATGTCTGCATTGCAAATTGCAAATTTTGTAACTTCTACCGAAAGCCGGGACATGAAGATGCTTATATTACAGATATCGAAACGTATAAACGCAAAATAGAAGAAACCATCCGCTGGGGTGGCGACCAGCTCTTGCTTCAGGGCGGCCATCATCCAGATTTGGGTTTAAAATTTTACACCGACTTATTTAAACAACTCAAGCAACTTTATCCCACGATAAAATTACATGCATTAGGTCCTCCGGAAATTGCACATATCTGCAAATTAGACGGAGTAACACATACTCAAGCTTTGTCTGAATTAAAAGAAGCAGGATTGGATTCTTTGCCCGGTGCAGGTGCTGAAATTTTAAACGACAGAGTACGCAGATTACTGGCAAAAGGAAAATGCAGTGGGCAAGAATGGTTAGATATTATGCGTGCTGCTCATCAGTTAGACATCACCACTTCTGCTACCATGATGTTTGGGCATGTAGAATCTGTTTACGAACGCATGGAACATCTGGTTTGGCT
>CAYVGM010000003.1:0-5835 GCA_964451125.1 uncultured Chitinophagales bacterium | reverse complement strand
TAAATACAATTCTGATGAAATCAGCCAGTTGCTTAAAGGTGAGCCGGGCACAAAAATCTCGATTAAGGTAAAACGTGCGGTTACGAATGAAGAAAAAACTTTCACTTTTAATAGAGAAGAAATTAAAATAGACAATGTTCCCTATTTTGGTATGCTCAATAAAAACATAGGCTATATCCGTTTGAGCTCATTTACCGACAATGCTTCTACAGAAGTACAAAATGCACTCAAAGAACTCAAAAAAAATCCCGAGTTTAAAGGTCTGGTTTTCGATTTGCGCGGAAACGGAGGAGGCTTGCTGAATGAAGCCATTAATATCTGCAATGTGTTTGTAGATAAGGGGACTGCTATTGTGAGTACAAAAGGAAAAATTGCAGATGCCAATAATAATTATACTACACAAAACAAACCCCTTGATTTGGATGTTCCATTGGTGTTTCTTACAGATGGAGGAACGGCATCTGCTTCAGAAATTGTTTCGGGCTCTATGCAAGATTTAGACCGTGGTATAGTTATTGGTCAAAATACTTACGGCAAAGGTTTAGTTCAAATTACCAAACCACTTCCATATAAAGGGAAATTGAAAGTAACGGTGTCAAAATATTATATTCCCAGCGGAAGATGTATTCAGCGCATTGATTATTCGCACAGGAGTGATAATGGAATTGCATCTGCAGTTCCCGATTCGCTGCGTAAGGAATTTAAAACCAAAGCAGGCAGAATCGTAAAAGACGGTGCCGGCATAGAACCGGACATCAAAACAACACTTCAAGAAACCAATCCCATTACTATTGCCTTATATACCAATAACCACTTCTTTAATTATGCCAATGTTTATAAATCGAAACACACTGACTTAAGAGAGGGTAATAAATTCAGGCTGACGGATGATGAATACAACGACTTTGTAAATTACCTGAAAGACAAAACTTATACTTATACCAATGAAGCAGAAGCCAAACTTAATGATTTACAAAAATCTGCAGAGGAGAGTCATTTGTCAGAAAACTCTATGAAACTCTTAACAGAACTGGGAGATAAAATAAAAGAGGATAAATCAAAAGATTTGATTACCCATAAAACCGAAATTAAAGAACTTTTGGAAGAAGAGATAGTGAGCAGATACACCTATGAAAAAGGGAGAATAGCGAATAGCCTGAAAGATGATAAAGACGTTCTTAAGGCAATTGAAATACTATCCGACAATATTACCTATAAACAAATACTGACGGCTAAGAAATAGCAAACTGATTTTTGAAACTGTTTACGAAATAAACAAAACACCAAATTACTTACTGAGTATCAATCTTGCCCTTTACATCAAAGGCATCTCGCAGTCCATTCCCTAATAAGTTAAACACCAACACCATTACCATAATGCAAATACCCGGTGCTATGGCTAAAAATGCTTTATTGGAAGTGAGGTAATGGAAATGCGCATTCAGAATATTACCCCATGATGGAGTAGGTGGCTTTACGCCAAGACCTATAAAACTCAGCCCTGATTCAATCAGGATAGCAGCGGCAAAATCGGATGCGGCAAGCACCATAATCGGACCGATAATATTAGGCAGAATATGCTTTAGTATAATTCTGAAATGAGAATACCCCAAGCCCTTTGCTGCTTGTATATATTCCATTTCTCTGACAGAAAGCACTTGTCCTCTTACTATTCGTGCGGTATCTACCCACATCGACAAGCCAATAGCAATGAAGATAGTAATATAGCTGTCTAAGATAGCACCTAATGAAAAACTGATAGCCATGGCTAACAATATTGTTGGGATTGACCAGATAATATTGATGAGAAACGTGATGGTATCATCTGTCCTGCCACCAAAATATCCGGCAATAGCACCCATAAATATGCCGATTGTCATAGAGATAATCACTGCCACAATGCCCACCGATAAAGATACCCGTATGCCTAAAATGAGACGACTCAATATATCTCTGCCAAAATCATCAGCTCCAAGCCGGTATTTCTTCAATACAATATGCTTTTCGGCTGTTTCTTTTTGTAATTTTTGGATATCGGCAGAAACAGGTTGACCATTAAAGTCTGTAAAATTCAGTTTCCCGTTCTCAAGATGGATGTCCGGCGATGTAGCAGATAAAGGATACACGACATCTGCCAGCGAAAAACGCATTTCTTCAGCTTTATGCTCTTCGCCTTTGAAGGCTTGCACTACTATTTGACCGCTATCATTAAACTGATAACTCGATATCGGAATTTGCTGATAAGGGTTTTCTCTGCCCATAAAAAATGCAGTAGCGGGATTGACTTTGTTTTCTTCCCTGTTCTTGCGGACTAACAGCATTTTAGTACTAAACCCGGGATTGACATTCGCCAACTCAAGTATCTGATCATCCGCATCGGGTGTTTTATCCATAGCTACCGCAGGACCAAGTATGGCCAATATAATAGCCAGCACAATCACTACAAGACTGATAATTGCAGGTTTGTTTCGCAATAAGCGCTTCCATGTTTTTTTTATGGGAGATTCTTGAGCCATAGGCAATGGCTAAAGATAATAAAAGAAATAGAATTAGGAATGCTATATAAAACGCTTAACTTTGAAATATGCGGGCAGTTATTCAACGTGTTGCTAAAGCATCAGTTACTATAGACAATAAAGTAAATGGGTCAATAAACTCAGGACTTTTGGTTTTATTAGCAATAGAAGAAAACGATACACATACCGACATTGAATGGCTTAGTAAGAAAATAACCCAACTTCGCATTTTTTCTGATGTGGATGGTAAAATGAATTTATCGGTTAAAGAGATAGGCGGCGATATTTTATTGATTTCTCAATTTACGTTGTTTGCTTCCACGAAAAAAGGCAACAGACCCGGGTTTACACGTTCTGCAAAACCGGAAATAGCCATCCCCATTTATGAGCAATTTATCTTGTCATTGCAAATTCAGCTGCAAAAGAAAATACAAACCGGCATATTTGGTGCAGACATGAAAGTAGAATTGCTGAATGATGGTCCTGTAACAATTATCATCGACTCCAAGAATCCGGAATAAAAAAGAAATTTTTATTTTCAATAAATCCATCCTGCATCGTTGGGTTTTTGAATCAACATGACCATTTTATAAAAACTTTTATGGCTTTTGCTTATCTTTCCGCACCAACAGATTTATTATGGCTGATTCACAATATCCTATTCTATTATCCGAACTTGATTTGGGCTTTACTAAGCTTAAAAACCGTGTGCTCATGGGCTCCATGCACACAAATCTCGAAGAAGCAAAAGACGGCTTTCAAAAGCTGGCTAAATTTTATGCCGAAAGAGCCAGAGGTGGTGTAGGATTGATTGTTACCGGAGGCATGGCTCCTAATTGGGAAGGATGGCTCAAACCTTTTGCAGAACGCATGACCAACTCATCGCATGTAAAAAAACATAAGATGGTTACTGAAGCCGTTCATGAAGAAGGCGGCAAAATTGCCATGCAGATTCTTCATGCCGGGCGATATGCCTATCATCCACTAAGTGTAGCACCCAGTAGAATACAAGCTCCTATTAATCCGTTTAAGCCTCGTGCTTTGAGTACATGGGGAGTAAAACGCACGATCAACGATTTTGCCGATTGTGCAGCTTTAGCCCGCGATGCCGGATATGATGGGGTAGAAATAATGGGTAGCGAAGGCTATTTAATCAATCAGTTTCTGGTAGAACATACTAACAAACGTACAGATGAATACGGGGGCAGCTATGAAAACCGCATGCGTTTCCCACTGGAAATCCTTGCAAAAGCCCGACAAAAAGTGGGAAAGGATTTCATTATCATTTATCGTTTGTCGATGTTAGATTTGATTGAAGATGGCAGTAATTGGGATGAAATCGTACAGTTAGCCAAGGCAATAGAAAAAGCAGGGGCAACTATTATAAACACAGGGATAGGTTGGCATGAAGCGCGAATACCGACTATAGCGACTTCTGTGCCCCGGGCAGGATTTACATGGGTAACCAAGAAACTGAAAAATGAAGTTTCCATTCCGCTTTGTACATCCAACAGAATAAATATGCCAAGTGTAGCAGAAAAAGTGCTGGAAGATGGCTGCGCAGACATGGTATCGATGGCACGCCCTATGCTGGCTGACGAAAACTGGGTGGCAAAGGCTAAAGCGGGCAAAGAAAAAGAAATCAATACGTGCATTGCCTGTAACCAGGCATGTTTAGACCATACTTTTTCAAATAAATTATCTTCTTGTCTGGTCAATCCGAGAGCTTGCCATGAAACGGAACTGAATTACCTGCCGGCAGTTGACAAGAAAAAAATAGCTGTAGTAGGTGCAGGTCCTGCGGGACTTGCATTTTCAAGTATTGCGGCAGAAAGAGGGCATCAAGTAACCTTGTTTGAAGCAAATGCTGAAATTGGCGGACAATTTAATATGGCTAAAAAAATTCCGGGGAAAGAAGAGTTTTATGAAACACTGCGCTATTTTGAGGTTCAATTAAAAAAACACGGAGTGAATGTAAAAGTCAATACCCGTGTGAGTGGTGATGATTTGAAAAATTTTGACGAAATCGTGCTGGCTACGGGTATTCTACCCAGACAAGTCACGATTGAAGGTGTCAACCATAAAAAAGTGCTGGGTTATATTGATGTGCTAAAAAACAAAGCGGAGGTTGGCAAAAAAGTTGCCGTTATCGGTGCAGGCGGAATTGGTTTTGACGTGTCTGAATATTTAACGCAGAAAGGCGAAAGTCCGACACTGAATACAAAAGAGTGGATGCAGGAATGGGGTGTGGATATGAGCAATGAAGCCCGTGGGGGAGTTGAGGGCATTCAACAGCATATTGAAGCTCCGGCACGAGAGGTCGTGATGTTTCAGCGTACCGCCGGAAAAGTGGGCGCAAAATTAGGCAAAACAACGGGCTGGATACATCGCACTACGCTGAAAATGAAAAAAGTGAAAATGATAGACGGCGTAGAGTATGTAAAGATTGACGATGAAGGATTGCACTATATAGACAAGAACAAACAACCTCAAGTTTATGCATGTGATAATGTGGTGCTTTGTGCGGGTCAGGTTTCGTTGAGAGAACTGGAACAACCCATTGCTGATTTGGGTATTCCCATGCATGTTATTGGCGGAGCTTATGAAGCCGGGGAGCTGGATGCCAAACGAGCTATCAATCAGGCGGCAAGGCTGGCAGCTGATATTTAATTTGATTTTATAGCCAGGCTCTGATACGTTGCAGAAAAGATTTCCCATTCCGAAGATCTACATCAAACGTGTAAACATCGCCACCTTCATTTTTCGAAGAACTGCCTATGATAGAAGTATTTTTAGAGATAAGCTTGTAGTCTAATTTTCCTTTTATTTTTGACATTGCCTGTACGATGGTTTGCATGGGTACAGTGTCAGTAGAAAATAATAATTCGTCCGGCGAATACACTTCAATAATTTCAGCAAGGCTTTCCATATTTCCTAAATAATCTGTTTGTTCTCTGTCGTTCTTTAAGGAAACAAACCCTATGTATTTTCTGTTTTTATTGTATAAAATTAAGTTCCCACTTATCGCCTTAGCTTCCTTGCCTTCGCCGATAATAATATACCGCTTTTCATCTTTTACATAATTGCTCCATTTTCCATTTATCCAGGTTAACAGAAAACGATAAGATGACAAGAAAACGATATTCAGCAAAAATGAACTTAAAATAATCCCTCTTGATGAACGCAATGCCAAAGGGAAAAAAGAATAAACTAACGAAATCAATACAGTACCGCTTAGCAGTCCGGCGAGCAGATGTTTCCATTTGTTTCCTTTTTGATAGACACCCCAAAACCAAAGTGTAAACAGCCAGATGCCAAT
>CAYVGM010000002.1:14111-30239 GCA_964451125.1 uncultured Chitinophagales bacterium | reverse complement strand
ATTAATTCCCACAAGAATTCTGATTCTGGGAATTTTGTCCAGAAAAGCTCGAACCTTGAAATAACCAGAAGTTCTGAAATAGCCAACGAGTGCATCAAAATGACGAATGCTATCAATATTCGTGAATACCCCATCAAATTTTTTGAGTAAGCTGTTGTCGTCTTGATTTGTAAAAAACTTAGTTGGCATTTATTTTTCTATTTTAATTTGTTTTTCGACAGCTAATACATCTTTTGTCAAATATACCTTATTTTTATAAACTATTTGCTTAGAGATGGAGAGATTTTGCTTTTTAGTTTTGTGATAGTGGCTTTTTATTATGAGCATAACAAATGTACAACTGTCAGTTAATAAGATGTAATAAAATAGTTTAATAAATTACATTAATTACTTTATTTATGATATGTAAAAGTGAATGAGCTTTAGCATTAATGTATATTAACTTCACATACATTATTAAATATAACTATAGATATTATATGAATTATATACTACTAAATATAAAAACATAATTATTCCAGAACTAAAGTTCAAAATTTTTAGTTTGTATAAATTTATCACACTGTCTAATTGATTAATAATCAATATTTTGTGTATTTTTTTATTTTTTTTATACAGAAAACTAAAATTTCCTCTAATTTTGCTGTCCTTAGTAAAACAAAAATAAATATGTCATCTATTGCCGAGCGCGTTCAAAAAATAATCGTTGAAAAATTGGGCGTTGAAGAAAGCGAAGTTACTCCGGAAGCCAGCTTTGAAAATGACCTTAAAGCAGACTCCTTAGAAACCGTAGAACTGATTATGGAATTTGAAAAAGAATTCAATATCATCATACCTGACGAACAGGCCGATAAAATAAAAACGGTAGGAGAGGCGATAGCCTATCTGGAAGCCAACGTGTAATCGCAATTGTTTCTTGTGAGTTGCCTATATCTTGGTATAGCATAAATATTATTCCACTAACCGGAATTTAATCCGATATTTTTTTATCTTAGTTGCATGTCTGCAAAACGAGTTGTCATTACTGGCATGGGATGCATTACCCCGATAGGGAATAACATACAGCAATTTTCAGAAAATCTATTCACTGGCAAAAGCGGGGCAGCAAAAATTACCGGATTTGATAACACACTCTTTCGTACACAATTTGCATGTACGGTAAAAGATTTTTTTCCTGAAAATTTCTTTGACCGAAAAGAACTGAAAAAGCTCGACCGCTATGCGCAGTTCGCTTTGATGAGTGCAGACGAAGCCATTCGGCATTCCGATATCTTGGGCTTTCCTGATCTGAATAAAAAAAGAGTTGGTGTTATATATACATCCGGTTTTGGCGGAGTACAGACTTTTCAGGATGAAGTAACACAATACATTCAAAGTGGCAGAAATCCCAAATATTTTAGCCCGTATTTTGTACCGCGTACGTTGCTGGATTTAGCCGGTGGAAATATCTCCATAAAATACGGATTTAAGGGTATGAATTTTTCCGTGGTATCGGCTTGTGCATCATCAGCACATGCCCTGTTGATTGCCCTTCAGTTTATTCGTTCCGGACTGGCTGATGTCATAGTTGTTGGTGGAAGTGAAGCACCGATAAATGAAATTTCTATTGGTGCTTTTAATGCGATGCGAGCATTGTCAGAGCGTAACGAAAGCCCGGAAACGGCTTCGCGCCCTTTTGACAAAAACAGAGATGGTTTTGTGATGGGTGAAGGCGGTGCATGTATGGTCATCGAATCACTTGAACATGCCCGACAGCGGGGTGCAACTATTTTGGCAGAGCTTGCCGGTGGAGCTATGAATGCCGACGCCTATCATATAACTGCGCCTCAGCCGGATGGTGAAATGATAACCGAAGTGATGCAGCAAGCACTGGAAGATGCCCATTTAGTACCCAATGATGTAGATTATTTAAATGCACATGGAACATCCACACCCTTGGGTGATGTGGCAGAATTGCATGCAATAGAACATGTCTTTGGCAGTCATATTTCAAAATTACAAGTAAGTTCTACTAAGTCAATGACAGGGCATTTGCTCGGTGCAGCGGGTATAACTGAAGCCATTAGTTCAGTATTAGCCATACAAGAACAAAAAGTGCCCCCTACTATAAATTTATTCGATCAAGATGAGAAAATAAATCCTTCATTCTTATTGACACCCAATTTTGCAATAATGAAAGAAATAAATGCCGTGATGTCAAATAATTTTGGATTTGGCGGACATAATGCATCACTCGTTTTTAAAAAAGTAATTGACATTTGATATGATAATTTATTGCCATTCTATCTGCAAAAAGTAATACCTTTGCAACAATGTTTAAATTTTTCAGGAAATTATTCGGCAAAAAAACACCGATTTACATAACGTATGAATTTCAGGAAATTTATGACAAAATTGGCTTTGAGCCTATAAATTCGGAAGATGAATACATTAAGGCTCTCACGCATTCTTCCTATACAAAAAGCTATAATGACCGCAATGAAAGACTTGAATTTCTGGGTGATTCGGTACTGAACTTTGTGGTAGCATATATGTTATACCACTCCATGCCAAACAAAGACGAGGGTATGCTATCCAAAGCACGCGCACACATCGTAAATCGCAAAAACCTGAACCGGATAGGCACTGAAATTGGGATAAAGAAATATTTGCGCCACAAGTTAACGGCTAAGCAAATTGAAGAAGCTCCTGATATTGTAGGGAATGCATTTGAAGCATTTATCGGGGCATTTTATAACGAGTATGGCTTGCACGAAACTGAATCATTATTGACGGGTTTGCTGCTCGCAGAATTTGATGCACAAAACTTCCATACGCAAATTACTGATTTTAAAAGTTATTTTTTGGAGTGGTGTCAGGCAAAGAAGAAATCTCCGTTCTTTGAACATACGGATAACCGCAAGGCTGAAAATCTATTTGAAGTAAATTTGTATGTCGATAATAATTTTATTGCTTCTGCTTCCGGTAAAAATAAAAAAGAAGCGGAAATTAATGCCTGCAAATCAGCCATCGAACAACTAAATTTATAAGTACCGTTAAACATTAAAAATCATTATCATGATTGCAACCGGAAATAGTGTGCTTACGCTCGTCATCATCGGCTTTATCTTGCTGGAGTTTTTATTAGATTTTATTCTGGATAAACTGAATGAATCGAGTTGGGATAAGCCAATTCCGGCAGAACTGGCAGGCTTGTATGATGAAGTTCAATATCAAAAAGCACAGGCTTATCACCTCGAATTGAATAAATTGAGCACGATTACCTCAATGTTGAGTACTACACTTACTGTATTGTTTTTGTGGTTTAAAGGTTTTGCTTATGTGCAAAAGTGTATTGAACAATACACGATAAATCCAATTGGGCAAGCCCTTATTTTCTTTGGTTTATTTGCCCTAGTTTCTGATTTGATTGCCTTGCCATTTGAACTTTATGGAATTTTTGTGATTGAAGAAAAATACGGCTTCAACAAGATGTCATTAAAAACCTTTGTTGCCGATAAGCTGAAAGGATACTTGCTCAGTGCTGTTGTTGGAACTGTTCTTTTGAGTTTATTTGTTTTGTTTTATCAATATGCCGGAAAAATGTTCTGGATTTACGCATGGATTTTATTTACTGTTTTCAGCTTGTTCTTTATGTTTATATACACCAGTTGGATAATGCCTTTGTTTAATAAATTTACGCCTTTAGCACCGGGCAGTTTACGAGAAAAGATTGAAGCTTTTTCGCAAAAAGTAAGTTTTCCGCTCACTAAAATTCAGGTGATGGATGGGTCTAAGCGAAGCAGCAAAGCCAATGCTTTTTTTTCAGGGTTTGGTAAAAAGAAAACTATCGTGCTTTTTGATACCCTGATAAATGAACAATCGGATGACGAATTACTGAGTGTATTGGCGCACGAAGTTGGACATTATAAAATGAAACACATACAACAAGGCATGATAATTTCCATTCTTCAAATGGGTTTAATGTTATTTTTATTGTCATTATTTATCAATGAACCTAAACTGAGTGAAGCATTAGGTTACAGCACGGATAAGCCGGTTTTTCATTTAGGTTTAATCGCATTTGCCTTATTGTACTCTCCATTTAGTACACTGACGGGCATTGTAATGAACTATATTTCCCGTAAGAATGAATTTGAAGCCGATAATTTCGCCAAGGAAAACATTGGTACAGGTGAGTATTTAATCTCCGGGCTGAAAAAATTATCTGTCAATAATCTATCCAACCTCAACCCACATCCGGTCTATGTTTTTGTACATTACTCTCACCCGCCACTGTTAGAGAGAGTAAGAAACCTAATGTGATAAAAAAGATTAGCGGAACACGAATGCTCCGCTAAACTAACTACATATTTAAAGAAGGTTAATGGCGTTGATTTACATCAACAAAACAAATTTATGACAACAGCGGAATAAAAAATGATACATTTAATAAGCATTGTAGGAGAGTATTGCTTTTTTTTATCTTATAGAAATTTGATTATCTTGTTGTTATGTTAAATGATGTTTGGATAATATGAAATGCGACGGACTTAATAATAAATCAACAAAAAACCTTTAAAAAATAGAATTAAGTTTGTATCTTTGCCACTCGAAATTTTTCAGACATGTATGCAATAGTAGAAATAGCCGGACAACAACTTAAAGTTTCTCCCAATCAGGAGGTCTTCGTAAACCGTTTAGTCGGAAATGCCGGCGATAAATTGAATTTTGATAAAGTATTGCTGTTAAGCGGTGATGCAGGTACTACCGTGGGTAGCCCAACTGTAAGCGGTTCAGCTGTTTCAGCTACTATCGTAGAACATTTGAAAGCAGATAAAGTTACAGTTTTCAAGAAAAAAAGAAGAAAAGGCTACCGCGTTAAAAACGGTTTCAGAGCTTCTTTAACTAAAATCAAAATTGATACCATCGCATAAAATTATAAAGCAACTTAAAATTATAAACTCATGGCACACAAGAAAGGGGTCGGTAGTTCCAAAAACGGCAGAGAATCAGAAAGCAAACGCTTAGGCGTTAAAATATATGGCGGACAGGCAGTAATTGCCGGAAATATTATCATTCGTCAGCGTGGTACAAAATTCCATCCGGGCGAAGGCGTAGGTATTGGCAGAGACCATACTTTATTTGCTTTGACAGAAGGAAAGGTAAGCTTTAAAAAAGGCTATAAAGATCGTACATTCGTATCGATAGTTTAATAAAACACTTCTTATCATTAAAATACAACCACCTATTTTGGTGGTTTTTTTTATTTCCGGAATAGTAGATATTCATTTTATTATAACTAAATTTATGCATTAAAACAGGATAAAATGAATATTATAATCAAAAGAATTATTACCCTTACTGTTTTTTTTCTTTGCTTTTTACACGCTGCATTTTCTACTCATATTGTAGGTGGCGTAATGAATTACAAATACTTGGGCAATAATAATTTCAGAATCGATCTGTACGTATATAGAGATGATATACGAGCCCAGCCTGGTGCAGTGCTAGATAATCCGGCTATAATAAGAGTTTGGGATGGTGTACGTGAAACTACACAAAATTTCGCACTCCCTTTTGACAGTTTTGTACCTATAGGTCAAATTGACCCATGTGCCACTATTGCCATTAATGAGCGAATAGACTGGACGCATTACAGCGGAATTATCAATTTACCTCCGAATACAAGTGGCTATACAATATATTACCAACGCTGTTGCCGTAATAACAGTATCAGTAATCTTACATTTAATTCGAGAGGCAATGGTGCCATGGATTGGGGGGCAACCTATACCATCTCAATTCCTGCAGCTGTAAATGGGATTTATATCAATAATACTTCCCCACAAATATTGAACTATCCTCCCGTATATATTTGCAATAATAAACCGATTACTTATGATCATCGTGCAATAGATGAGAATGGAGATGTACTGAGATATAGTTTATGTACGCCTTTTTCCGGTGCATTTCCAAACGACCCAACAAATTCCGGAACTTTAGAGCCTCCTCCATTTCAGAATGTAGTATGGCAAGCCCCTTATTCTCAAGCTAATATGTTAGGGGGTATTCCATTGAGTATAAATCCGGTTACAGGGCTCTTGTCCGGTACACCAAATACTGTTGGGCAATTCGTTGTTGGAATTTGTATAGATGAATTCCGCAATGGCGTAAGATTAACACGTACTATCCGTGATTTTCAGTTTAATGTAGTTGATTGCGGTTTGCAGGTCATCAGCAGCTTTTTTGCGCCTCAAGTGCAATGCAATAATTTCACTATTAATTTTCAAAACCAAAGTACAGGTGCAAATTCTTATACATGGTATTTTGGCGATGGTGATTCTTCTAACGTACAAAATCCAGTACACACTTACCGCGATACCGGAATCTATACAGTTACGCTGGTTGCTTATGGGATAAACGGCACTTGTAATGCCTCTTATTCTCAGCAAGTTTCTGTACAATATCAACTAATCAATGCAGATTTTATTTTACAAAATAATGCTTGTTTAAAGCATGGTGATTCGTTGCGCTTTTTCGACAGAAGTACTGATACTTTAAATATCGTAAGCTGGAACTGGACATTTTCTAACGGACAAAGTTCTTCCATTAAAAATCCGGTGTTGGTATATGATGGCACGGCAACTTCCATTTCGGCAACATTGACGGTCACTTCTTCAAACGGCTGTTCATCTACCCTTACTAAGACATTTGATTTGCTTAAAAAACCGGATATTAGTTTACCCGACAGCGTTGTTACTTGCGCAGGTGCGGGTGTATTATTGCCTTTAACTGTATCGCCAAACAGCAACACTTCCTATACCTGGACACCGGCAACTGGATTAAATAATTCAACCATACAGCAACCTACAGCTACGGTAAATACGAATACGACGTATGTCGTTACCGTAAATACAACGCAAGGAAATGCTGCCTGTATTCAAAAAGACACCATAAAAGTAAAAGTTACAACGACATCTTTCAATATTATTCAGGATTCTTTGAAAGTATGCCGAGATTCTGTTCGTCTAAGTGTAAATGGAGTAAGTAATGTGCAGTGGTCTGTAAATTCAAATTTTACTCCCATATTAAGTACAAACAACCCATTAGTATTGTATCAGACTCAGCCTGTTGTTAAATATTATGTGAGAGGATTAGTGAACGGTTGTTTGACAACGGACAGTATAATTGTGGTTTATAGCGATACTGTTCCTGTTATTAATTTGGATAACAGCCAGCTCTCTTGTACGAATATGATTACTTTAAATGCCGTGATACAAAACGGGCAAAATGTAATATGGTCAACATCAAATACTATGTCTCCTGTAATAGGAACATCACCAAGTATAACACTGACACAAACGCCAAGAACTCAGTATTATTTTATTACATCTTCTTATCGTTTCTGTACCAGTAAAGACAGTATAAAAGTAATCATACAAGATACATTGCCTGTTATTCAACTGCCGGATCAAATAAGAGTTTGTCGGGATTCTGTAAGACTGAATGCATTATTATCAAATACTACTGCCGTAATTTGGTCAACCAATGGAACTACATTTAATCCTGTTATTGGAACAACACCGAGTATTACCGTTTCTCAATCACAGCCTAGAGTTGTTTATTATATCAAAGCATTTTACAGAGACTGTCCTGTTACAGATAGCATCGTAGCCTTATACGATGATACATTGCCCACTATACGCTTAGCTGATAGTTTGTTTTTCTGCGGAAATCAAGTGAGTGCAAATGCAATAGTACTAAATTATGATAATTTGGTATGGTCAACGTCCACATCGTTTATACCTATATTAACGACACAACCCGGATTTAGTACCACACAAAATAATGCCATTCAGTATTATTATATCAAAGCCAATAAAAATTCTTGTTCTTCGACAGATAGTATCAGGATAAGAGTACAAACCAACTTGCCGAATATGGAGATAACAGATTCGTTTTATGTGTGTGCTGATTCTGTCAGACTGGTGGGGCGTATAACCTATTATGATTCCATTGCATGGTCATTTACGCCAGATTTTTCAACGGTATTTTCGCATGAGCCGAGTATAATTGTTAATCAGACAGAACCCGAAAAAATGTACTATGTCTATATCCGGTATCTGGAATGCGAAACAACTGACAGCTTCAGAGTTTTTAAAAATGATACATTACCTAGTGTGTCCATTATCCGAACACCAACTGTATTTTGCAATGATTCGATTTCTGCAACCGGAGTTGCCGACTTTTACACCAACTTATACTGGTCTGACAACAGAGATTTTACCCATATACTTGCTACAGGGTTACATTTACAGACTGTGCAAACGGCCACTGAACAATGGTATTATTTTAAAGCAGCATATAAATTCTGTGAAAGTATAGACAGCATAAAACTGGAGAACAGAAAAGTGACGATTGCTGCGCAAGCTCCTTCAGCTTGTTTGGGGGATAAAGTATTGATTGATTTGAATGTAAACACCAGCGGTAACTACCAAATAGACTGGACTATTGATGAACAGCATATCGTAACATCAAATACGGATACTTTGTCTATTTATCCATCACAAAGTGGTCAGGTAAATTATTCTGTTACCAATCAATATGGATGTACTAAATCGGATAGTGTAAATTATACTATCTTTCCACCACCTATTGTAGATGCAACAGTAGATAAATCGATTATATATCAGGGTGAAACGGTGCAGCTGGAAGCAACAAATAATCAGAACTTCAGCTATAACTGGATGCCGGAAAATTTGGTTTCTAATCCGGCAATATTTAATCCAACATCTAAACCTTTACAAACTACACTTTACACGATACATGTAACAGATGAAAATGGTTGCATAAATATGGATACGGTAAGTGTGGAGGTTTTGAATTATACTTGTGATGCCGGCATGGTCTATATTCCAAATGCATTTACGCCCAACGGAGATGGTACGAATGATACGTTTAAAGTGAGAAGCGAGATTTTGAAAGCAGGTTATTTGCTGATATTTGACAGATGGGGCAATAAAATCTTTGAAACAGATAACTGGACTATTGGATGGGATGGAACGTATAAAGGCAAACTTTGTCAGGATGAAGCATACGGTTATTATTTTGCCGGGGAATGTTTACAAGGTGAGAAAATTACACTAAAAGGAAATATTACTTTATTAAGATAAATAGTTATATTAGCCTTTCAATATGTTTGTTTTTCAGAAAACAAACATAAAATGTTAATATAATATAAAATGAAAAACTACATTCTCCTCCTTTCTTTTTTAGTGGCAATTCATTCTTTTGCAAAAGAAAAACAAACTGCACCCGCATTGGATTATGTGAAAAATGAGGGTCAATGGGAAGAAAATGTCCGGTATAAAGCAGATTTAAAAGGGGGATGGGTCTTTATAGAGAATAATGCGCTTACCTATCTCTTTATGGAAGATTTTCATCATCATGCTAAACAAGGTGAAAAAGGACATAGTGAGGAAACGCACACGTTGAAAGCACATGCTTATCAATTAAGCTGGTTAAATGCCAATAAAAATGTAAAGTTGAGTGATGGCGATCGTCAGCCATATGTCAATAATTACATCATCGGCAATGATCAAGAGAAATGGAAATCAAATGTAGGAAATTATCGTGCTGTATATTACCATGAGTTATATAATAAAATTGATGTAAAATTATATAGCGAAGCTCAATCACTAAAAACAGATTATATAGTGCATGTTGGCGGAAATCCCAATAACATTATGCAGTCATACAAAGGGACAGAGGGTTTGTTTTTAGAAAGCGATGGAAGGCTGAGAATTAATACATCGGTGAATACGGTTTATGAATTAAAACCATTTGCTTATCAAGAAAAAAATGGAAATAGAGTAGAAGTGAAATGTAATTTTCATTTGGAAAATTCTACACTCACTTATGAATTTCCCGAGGGCTATGACAAAAGTAATGACTTAATCATTGACCCTACATTAATATTTTCAACCTATTCAGGCAGTTTTACAGACAACTGGGGTTCTTCGGCAACGAATGACGCAAATGGTAATATGTTTTTAGGCGGTATTTCTATTGGTGCAGGATACCCGACTACTTTAGGTGCATTCCAAGTGAATTACGGAGGAGGTTCCGGGCAAGAACCCACAGATGTAGTCATTACTAAATTTACGGCAAATGGAACTTCGCGCTTATATTCAACCTATTTAGGTGGAAACTCAAATGAACTTTTACAAAGTTTGTATTGCACTCCTCAAAATGAACTGATTGTCCTTATGGCTACAAGCTCTACGAATTTTCCTACTACAACTAATGCATATGACCGATCTTTTAATGGAGGCAGTTCAACTGCTGCTATTGGCAACAGTATTTCTTTTCCAAATGGTTCTGATATTGTTGTGTTGAAATTAAATTCAGCAGGCTCAGCTTTGGTTGGCTCTACCTTCTTTGGAGGAAGTGGAAACGATGGTTTGAACGCAGATAATAACTTACAGTTTAATTATGGTGATGATACCAGAGGGGATATTGCTGTTGATGTATCCGGAAATATCTTAATTACTACTGCCACCGCTTCAAATAATCTTCCAGGTACTGCCGGTCATGCGCAACCCAACTACGCCGGATTAAGAGACGGTTTTGTAGCGAGTTTGAACAGCAATTTATCTGTATTGAATTGGGCTACATATATAGGCGGAACGGGTGACGATGTTTCGTACAGCATTCAATTAGACAGCAGAAACAATAATATTTTTGTATGCGGAGGTACGACCAGTACGCAGTTGCCGGCTACTGCAAGTGGTTTAAATCCCACATACAGAGGTGGTAGTGCAGATGGTTTTATAACTAAATTAAGCAGCACAGGAACTTCATTTTTAAATACAACTTTCATTGGAACACCAGACTATGACCAAAGCTACCTTATGGATCTGGACAAAAATAATGATGTGTATGTTTTTGGACAAACAAATGGGGATTATCCTGTTAGTGGTGGTGTTTATTCAAACGCAGGCGCAAATCAGTTTATTCATAAACTCAATAATAATTTAACCACGACCATGTTCTCTACTGTTTTTGGGTCACCAAACAGTTCCAGTATTAATATTTCACCAACAGCATTTTTAGTAGATGTTTGTGGAAATATTTATGCATCTGGTTGGGGTGGAAATGTAAATAGTACAGGTAATACTGTCAATATGCCAGTTACCTCAGATGCTTATCAATCATTTACAGATGGAAGTGATTTTTATCTGATTGATCTTAATGCTAATGCTTCCAGCTTAAAATATGCCACTTATTTTGGAGAATTTGGCGGAATCGGTGATCACGTAGATGGTGGAACCAGCAGGTTTGATAAAAATGGTGTGGTGTATCAAGCAGTATGCGCCAGTTGTGGCGGAACAAATAGTTTTCCGATTACAAGCGGAGCTTATGGGCAAAATAATAACTCGACCAACTGTAATATGGCAGGTTTTAAATTCAAGTTCGATTTAACTGCCATGCAGATCATAAGTATTTCGGCTACGCCGGCTTCCGGGTGTGTACCATTGTCTGTTAGTTTTAATTATACGGCAACGCAACCCGCCACATCTTTTTTGTGGACTTTTGGTGACGGTCAATCCAGTACTGCAGAATTTCCGACACATATTTACACTACGCCGGGAACATATACCTGTAAACTTATCATCACTAATCCTAATAATTGCAATACACAAGATTCAGCTACTGTAATTGTTCAGGTAAATGCAGTTAAAACAACTTCAATTTCTAGTACTATCTGTCAAGGTCAGAGCACTGTCTTTAATGGACAAACACTTACTACAGCCGGTACTTATAGAGATACGCTAACAACTAGCTTGGGTTGCGACAGTTTTATTGTACTTACCTTGTTTGTAAACCCTGTTAAAACAACAAATATTGCAAGAGGAATTTGTCAGGGACAAAGTATCACGTTCAATGGTCAAGTAATAACACAATCTGGTACATATAGAGACACTTTACAGCAAGCAAATGGTTGCGATAGTTTTATTGTGCTAACTGTAACTTTAAATCCACCGAAAACTACAAATATTACACGCAGTATTTGCCAAGGACAGACAATAGTTTTTAACGGGCAAACATTGACAACAGCAGGAATTTATCGAGATACGCTTTTGCAATCTAACGGATGCGACAGTTTTATTGTCATGTCGCTTACTGTTTCTCCGTCTATCATAAATCCGATAACAAGAACGATTTGTCAGGGAAATTCTGTTGTAGTAGGGCAGCATGTTTACACGCAAACGGGTAGCTATCACGATACATTACGCTCACAATTTGGATGTGATTCTATCGTAATTCTTACTTTAATTGTAAATCCTACAAAACAAACAAATTTGACAAGAATGATATGTCAAGGAGAAAGTATTACTATCGGAAATCATACTTATACCGTAAGCGGTAATTACAGAGATACTTTGCGTACAAGCTTGGGTTGTGATTCAGTAATAGTTTTAGCCTTAACCGTTACAGACAGAATTTTGAATAATGTAAATGCAGCCATTTGTATCGGTCAATCTTATACAGTAGGCAATCACATTTATACACAAACCGGTAATTATACTGATACTTTCAGATCGGCTTCCGGTTGTGATTCAGTAGTGAATCTATCACTGTTAGTTCATCCTCGAACTTTTTCGACACTTACCAAGACGCTTTGCGAAGGAGAAAGTGTTGTGGTTGGCGGGGTTACATATAATCAGGCAGGTACTTATACCGACACCATTTTATCTAGCGTTGGTTGCGATTCAATTATTAATTTAACTGTCATTGTCAATCCGAATAAACAAACAAATTTAGCACGTACTATTTGTGAGGGTAATGCTGTTACTGTAGGTAATCAGACTTTCACAACATCAGGAAATTACACTGTTCATTTATCAACTTCATTAGGTTGCGATTCAACTGTGTTTTTGGCTTTAACAGTTAATCCGAATAAGTTGACCACACTCACTCGACAGATTTGCCAGGGCGAAGAAGTAGTTATAGGAAATCATACTTATACGGTTTCAGGAAATTATTCAGATACATTTACTACCAGCCTGAGTTGTGATTCTATTGTACGACTTAATTTAACGGTGAATCCTGTGAAAACAACAAATTTGAATATTATCAAATGTACGGGCACTTCTTATACCATAGGTTCACAAACATATACAGAAGGAGGAAATTATACCTTGCATTTTCAAACTTCATTGGGTTGTGACAGTACTGTTTTCTTAGCACTTTCATTTTCTGATACTTTGCAGGAGCAGGTAAACAGAATAATTTGTCAAGGCGATAGTACACAAGCAGGAGGTCAATATTTTTCAGTTGCAGGTGATTATACCATTCATCTAACAGCTACAGAAGGCTGTGACAGTACGATACATCTCTCACTTCAGGTAAATCCGAAAAAACGTACGGATACTACATTCTCTATTTGTCAAAATGATACATTGAAAATAGGACAAAACAGTTACACAGCAGCAGGTCAGTATGAAATACACTATACCACATCACAAGGTTGTGACAGTTTACTTTCCTTCAATCTTTTAGTTAATCCCAATCCGGCTATCAATGCGACAGTAGATTATGATTCAGTCATTATCGGACAACAAGTTCAGTTGGATGTCATTCCTGAAGGAGATTTCAGTTACAATTGGATACCTGCAGATCGGGTATCGGAAACAACAATTGCTAACCCAACTTCATCACCTGTACAAACTACTACTTTCATAGTTCAAGTAACAGATGTAAATGGGTGTATTTCAAAAGATTCAGTTACGGTTATTGTCATAATACCGGATTGTAACTCTGCGAATGTTTATTTACCGAATGCATTCACTCCGAATGGAGATGGTAAAAATGATACGTTTATGGTAAGAAGTGAAATTTTAAAATCGGGTTATCTATTGATTTTTGACCGATGGGGAAATAAAATTTTCGAATCTGATGATATACATAATGGTTGGGATGGAAAATACAAAGGCAAACTTTGCCAAGATGACAGTTATGCTTATTACTTCAAAGGCGAATGCATTCAGGGAAACACTTTTACATTGAAAGGTAATGTAACGCTATTAAAATAGCAAAAATTGATATTTGTTAAGCTATTTTTGCACATTTTTAAATTAAAATTGACCAATTAGTGTGGATAATAAAAAAAAAGTGATTTTTTTCATTCCAAGTATCAAAGAATAGTTAAAATAGCTTAAATTTGTTCGCCGTTATACTTTTGTTGAGAGAGTATTTATACTTTAGGACTTAAAACATATAAGTTCCAATTGTTTTTCATTTATATTTATTTAAAAATTTTTTATTTAAGTATTTATATATTAGTATAAAATTATGAAAATTATGAAAAAAAAATCAGTACTACTTCTTTTTGCTTTATTAATCTTTAGATTAACATATGCAAGTGAACTTACACCTAATGATGAACTTAAAAAGGAAGCCTTTTCTGGAGATGACAGAATTTTTAAAGTTTTTGTATTGTGTCCGGTTCAGTTAGATCAAATTAATCAGTGGCGAGTATCAAATGCTTTAATTAGCTACGAAGATGTTATGGCAAAATACAAAAATGAAGTCATTATTATCACTCGGAAAATGTATTATTCTTTGCCAAATGATAAGCAAGGTCAATTTAAAGATTGGGTGAAAACTAACCAATCTTTTATAATTCAACAAAAATCTTTAAACAATAATAATAACACAGGGAATTTTCCATATTTCCTTGATTCAACAGATTATAACATAATTAAAGAAATATTTAACAAATAATTTCATGAAAAAATACATAATAACTATAATGGTATTTATTGGAGTTTACTTCAATGTAAATGCTCAAACCTATACACATCCGACAGCAGGTATAAATGGTACCTATGTAGGTAGTTGTATGGCAAATACTTGCTCAGGAACTTACTATGATAATGGTGGAGCAGGTGGAAACTATTCTAACGATATTAATAATATTTATCGTGTTTTTTGTCCGAGTCAACCTAATTCTGCAGTTAGGATTACATTTAATTCATTTTCTTTAGAAGGAAGGGATTTTTTTGGAGATTGTTATGACGAATTAACTGTAGTTTCAGGTGCAACTCAAAATCCTGTTTCTGGTACACTCTTTCAAGGATGTGCAAATGAGGCACAAGGATTGTCTTTTACATCAACAGACCCTAGTGGTTGTATCTCCGTACGCTTTACTTCAGATGGAAGTGTAACTTCCAGTGGATGGAATGCAACAATAACTTGTGTCCCCTTTGCTCCCGGACCGGATGGTACAGAAAATAATGATTGTATAAATGCAGTAGGGATTTGTGATAATTCGACTAGTTTTGGTGGAAGTAGCGATGGACCCGGGTTAACTTCTGAATCATGTACAGGTTGTACAGCTGGTGGTGAGAATTATTCTAACTGGTATAAATTCACTATTACTACAGGTGGTGTTTTAGGTTTAAATATCAATACCGGTACTACAACTGATGATTATGATTTTGCTCTTTATCAGGCAAGCAGTTGCGGAAGTTTAGGATCGCCGATAAGATGTTCGTATGCAGCAACTACCGGTACAACAGGTATGGGCAACGGGGCTACGGATGTTTCTGAAGATGTAAATGGAAACGGTTGGGTAAGTACTTTGAATGTTACTGCCGGACAATCTTTTTATTTAATGATTAATGAATGGTCGCCTAACAATAGTTCATTTGTATTAGATTGGACAGGAACAGCTGTAATTTCTACTCCTGCTCCGGCAATTTCTCAAAGTGGAAGCTCAGTTATTGCTGGTTCAACAGTAAATGCATGTCAAAATAGAACAATAACTTTTAATGCAGGAAATACATTAGGCAGTACCTATACTTGGTATACGACAAGTTCTGGCGGAACACCAATTTTTACTGGACCCAACTTTTCACCAAGTACAGCTGCTGTAGGTACATTTAATTACTGTCTTCAAGAAACAACAGCAGCAGGATGTACCTCTACTCGAACTTGTTTTACTCTAAAAGTAAACGGAAGTTCTACCACTAATCTAAATTCTTCAATTTGTCAGGGACAATCTATTATCTTTAACGGTCAAATAATATCTACAGCAGGAACATACAGAGATACTTTAGTAAATTCTGTCAATTGTGA
>CAYVGM010000002.1:6812-14011 GCA_964451125.1 uncultured Chitinophagales bacterium | reverse complement strand
ATCCAAGTACGGTAAGTACGGCAAGTGCAGGCACTACAACTTATACCTTTACCCCGACAGCAAGTTTGTGTGCCAATTCCACAACTATGGAGGTAACAGTGAATGACGTATTTAGAACTTCAATGGACAGATCAATTTGTCAAGGGCAAACTTATACATTCAACGGGCAAGAATTAACTGCATCAGGAATATATCTTGATACGCTGACTTCTGCTTCTGGTTGCGATAGCTTTACAATATTGAACTTAACAGTTAATCCATCTTATACTGTAGAAGATGTGAGAACTATATGTGAAGGTGATTCTTTGATTTATAATGGAACTACATATATGGAAGCCGGTACTTATCCTCAGCATTTCTATACATCTGCACAATGCGACAGTATTGTAAACCTAGTTTTAGAGGTTACACCAAAATCCAGATCAACAGTGAATACTGCAATTTGCAGCGGACAGTCATATACGGTAGGCACGCAAACATTTAATCAAAGCGGAACTTACTTTATTACATTAACTGCAGCAAGCACATGTGACAGTATAGTTACCCTGAATTTAACTGTTGATCCACCACTGTCTGCAACGCTAAACCAAGCAATATGCAACGGAGCGTCTGTAACTGTTGGTGGACAAACTTTTAATCAATCCGGTATATATACTGTTACAGTACAAAATCAATCAGGTTGCGACAGTATCATTACATTAAATTTGACTGTTCAACAACCAATTTCAATTGATATCAATAGAATAATTTGCCGCGGTGAACAAGTTGTAATTGGTGACAGCACTTATACAACTGCCGGTATGCATCATACTACCTTACAATCTGTTTCCGGTTGTGATAGTGTTGTAAATCTGGATTTATCTGTTATTGAAGGTCCGGATGTTACAATTTCAACTAGTGTGACTAATCCGGTAGCAGGACAAGAATTCCAATTGCACGCATCATCTCCTTTGGCAACTACTTTCAACTGGACACCTGTAAGTAATGTAACTTCGCCTACTGATAGTATAACAACAGCAACTATTACAGAAACTACTTGGTTTTATGTTACGGTAACCGGTAGCAATACAAGATGTGCAACAACAGACTCAATTCTTATTGAATTGAAAGAAATTGATTGTACTTTCGATAATTTGTATATTCCTAATGCCTTTACACCAAATGCAGATGGAAATAACGATTTATTTATAGTAAGAGGACCCTTGCTAAAATCTATGTCTATGCTGATATATGATCGCTGGGGTACTGTCGTTTTTGAAACAAATGATTTGGGCACAGGATGGGACGGAACTTATAAAGGCAAGTTGGTGCAGGCTGATGTTTTTGGCTTCATTATCAGGGGTGAATGTTCAAATGGAACAATTATTACAAAAAAAGGTAACGTAACAGTATTAAGATAACAAATAAATAACTATATTAGCAATATGAAAAAGCTTTTCTTTCTTGGACTCTTTTTTGCATGTGTTTGGAATAGCATAAATGCTCAGGATCCTCACTTTTCACAAATCCAGTATAATCCCCTGTATTTAAATCCTTCTTACGCAGGATTTGGCGATAAAGACAATCGCTTTGTTGGCATGTACAGAGATCAATGGCGTACTGTGCCGGTGCCTTTTATGACGGCTTGGGGTTCCTATGATCGTTGTTTTATTTGCAAACCTCAGAAATATTTTCGATTCGGCGGCGGATTGAGTTTCTTGTTTGACAGAGCCGGTGATGGTTTGTTAAGCACGTTTAATCCGAATATTTCGCTGGCAGTTTCCAAGGGTTTTGCCAAAGGAAGGTTTTGGACTAGCTTTGGTGCTACTGCAGGTATGACGATAAAATCGCTGGATTATGGAAGACTTACTTTTGATAATCAATATATTGTGGGTACAGGTTATGTGCCTGGTGCTGCGACTGGTGAAACATTTTCAAATAATAATGTTTCATTTGCAAACTTTGGTTTGGGTTTGAACTTTAGATATAAGTTTAAGAAAATATCTTATGTGGATTTAGGTGGAACGATTTGGAATCCGCATCAACCTAAACAAAACTTCCTCTATTTTACAGAATCACGCTTGCCAATGCGCTATGGTGCATATACTAAGGCTCGTATCGAATTAGGTAAAAAAGAAATGTGGAATTTGCAGCCGGGCTTTTTCTTTAACCGACAAAATAAGGTAAATAATATGTTGCTGAATGCCATTGCTGAAATGCAGTTTGCAAAATCAAATGTAGGTTTAGGCTTCGGTGCGGGATATCGCTTTGAAAGTAACGATGCTGCAATAGCTTATTTATCAGTATTGTATAAAGGATTACGAGTAGGAGCAAGCTATGATATTAATGTTTCTAAATTTACAAAAGCAACCAGATTTAACGGTGCATTTGAATTATTGCTTTCTTATGAATTTGGTGAAAAAGCATGCAGCAAAAAATGTCCTGAACTTCCTAAATGTCCTGCTTGTCCGCCTTATGAAAATACCGAAGTCGAAATCAAAGTGAAACAACGTGATAATGACAGCTTATTGGCAACATTCAAGAAATCTTTTGAAGCGGATACTATACCTCAGACTTACTTAGACTCTTTATACGTAAGTATTCCTAAAGTTGAAAAACCTATGATTTCTGAAGTTGTATTGAAAATGTTACCACTTACTTTGTATTTCCATAATGATATTCCTAAAACAGGTGACAATATGAATTATGAAGACCTTTATACTGCTTATGTTGCGCGAGTACCGGAGTATAAGGAAAAATCTGTAGATGAGGATGCACGTGTTGATGAATTCTTTACTAAGGTAGAGACGAATTACAATAATCTTAATAAAGTAATTGAAGAAATTAATGCGGTTATCCAAAAAGGCTATACTGTTGATATTGAATTTAGAGGATATGCTTCACCATTAGCTCCTGCATCTTATAATAAGGCGCTTACAGAAAGACGTATCAATTCTATTATGAATTTATTTAAAGAAAGAATGGGAGCTAATTATGACAAGATTTCCAAAACTACTTTGCCGTTGGGTAAATCTGTAGCTAAATCCGGTATCAGTGATAAATTAAGTGAACCTTCTAAATCTATTTTTGGTGTTGATGCTTCTTTGGAACGTAAAGTGGAAATTGTAGGTATCAGATTGTATAAAGATTAATAATAAAGTTTAATTCTAATAAGCAGCATATCTGATATGCTGCTTTTTTTATACGTACAGTTATATAAAAAGTTGACAGTCTTTGTTATCTTAGACGATTATCCCAAAAGCATGGAAGAAGTAAACGAAAAGACATATGTAGATTTGCATCCGCAAGATGAAGATGCAAACAGACAGTTTGAAGAATATATAGAACGTAAACCAAGTTCACTTTTCGTTCGTTTATTAATTACAACCCGACACTTGAGTGGTTTAATGTTGGGAGGAGGTTATGCTTATTTACGTCATCGTCGAGATACAAAAGCAAAATTCAGTTTATTTCAGGATGTTTTTTTACGTATTTTCTTGTGGTTGCACTGG
Source organism: uncultured Chitinophagales bacterium (assembly GCA_964451125.1). Classification (GTDB taxonomy): domain Bacteria; phylum Bacteroidota; class Bacteroidia; order Chitinophagales; family JADIYW01; genus JADJSS01. The sequence goes on along the minus strand of CAYVGM010000002.1, from coordinate 10,520 downwards.
CCGGTATTGAAGAAGAAATTAATCAAACAACCATTTTCAGTTCAATTACGCAGAAGACTGGAAATGTTAGGTGCTACTTATATCAAATTAGGACAAATTCTCAGTCTGCGCGAAGACATGTTGCCCAAAGATATAACGGACGAACTAAAAAAACTCCTCGATACTTTACCTGCAGTAAAAGCTGACCGATTTATGGAACTGGTTGAAATTCAGATTAATCAACCCATACATAAAGTTTTTTCAGAAGTAAAACAGAATCCCTTAGGTTCAGCTTCAATTGCTCAAACTCACAGAGCAACCCTGCGTTCAGGAGAAGAAGTAGTATTAAAATTACTAAAACCGGGAACGAGAGAATTGATTCGGACGGACAGCAAAATTATAAAAGCAATGGGTTCGTTTTTGCAGCTTTTTCTTCCGCATTTGCAGCCCAAAAATATGTTTACCGAGTTTTGCGATTATACCAACAGAGAAGTTGATTTCCGCTTGGAAGCAGATAATGCAGAAGAATTTGCTGCGAATTTTGCCAAACATCCTGCTATACATTTTCCGAAAATATACAGAGAATATACAACCAGTGATTTGATTTGCATGGAATTTATTCGGGGAATAAAACCGGATAAAAGAGCTTACGAAAGATATAATGAGGAGGAAAGAGAAAAAATTGTTGATTACGGAGCATATGCCATTATTCAAATGCTGTATCACGATGGGTTCTTTCATGCCGACTTACACCCCGGCAACTTGCTGATTGTAGATTCTCCTGCAGGTCCCAGTGTAGGCTTTATCGACTTGGGTATGGTTGGTCGATTTGAAGAAAACACCAGAAAAATCATGCTCTATTATTTTAACAGTTTAGTGATGGGCGATCCGGGTGGAGCAGCCAGATACCTTACATTACTGGCACGCCCGGGTAAAGGAGCAGATATAGAAGGTTTCAGAAAAGAATTTGTATCTGTAGGAAACAGATGGCTGAAAGCACCTAATTTTAAAGAATTCTCACTCGCACGGCTGATACTGGAATCTGTTGCTTTAGGTTCAAAATATCGTTTGTATTATCCCTTGGAATTGGTATTAATGGTAAAAGCCATCATCACTTATGAGGGAGTTGGTAATGTGATATTGCCGGGATTCGATATTCAAAAAGTAACCAAAAAACATATCAGAAGAATGGTGTTGGGCGAAGTAAATCCATTGGATGCCATGAAAGCACAATTGCAAAATGCGCCCGAGTTTATGGATATTATTTCCCGAATGCCTTTGGTTTTGTCTGAGTCGTTTAAACGATATGAAAACTCATTGGTGGAGAAAAAAACATCTTCGGTTATTGGTTTAAAACGCATCATATTTGCCGGCTGTTGTGTCATTGGCGGAAGTATATTAGCCGCCGCAGGATTGCAATGGTATGCTTTTGTCCCATTAATAGCATTGGGATTAATCATGGCGTTAAAATCGTAATTTTTATCCATCGTTTACTTGACAAATATGCTACTCTCCGTACTTTTGTACTACTATGGCTAACACGATTGTTTTACATAAAATGCCAACTCCACTGGAGTTATATCCCCGGCTTACTACCACATTTTTCAAAAATGGAAAAGGCGATTTGCCCGACAGAACAATTGTACTCGAAAATCAGAGCATTACTCCTCAGCAAGTAAAAAAATACAATAAGGTTTGTGGCTTCGAGCATGCACTGATTATTCCGGCAACTTTTTTGCATACTTATGCTTTTTCCCTGCACACTTATTTACTTACCCAAATCGACAGTCCATTTCCTGTATTAGGCATGATACATCTGGCTAATACTATTCGTCAGCATCGTCCGCTTTATGTAGGCGAACGTTTCACGATGCAGTGTTCATTTGGCAATTTGATAGCCCATAATAAAGGACAGGGTTTCGAGATTTTCTCTAAAGTTTTTGTAGATCAAAAGTTGATTTGGGAAGATGCCAGTATTTATTTTCATAAAGGCAAAGAAGGTATCGGTACTGTTTTAGAAATGGATATTGAGGATTTAAATGATAATTGTATTAAAAAAACGTGGAATCTTTCTTCTAATTTAGGCTTGGAATACGCACAAGCTTCCGGTGATTTTAATCCGATACACTTGCACCCATTATCAGCTAAATTATTTGGTTTTCAAAGGCATATCATACACGGTATGTGGACCAAGGCCAAAGTATTGGCTGAGCTGGAAAAACAAGTATCCGAAAACTTTGAACTCTCCGTAGCATTCAAAACTCCTGTTTACTTGCCGGCAAACATCATCTTCAGATATGAAAAGAATAAACAAGGTTTTATATTTGATGTGGTCGATAAAAATCAAGAGAAACCTCATGTAAAAGGATATTTGTATAATTGCTTAAAAAAATAATTCAGTTCCAAAATGGAATTTGTATTGAAATATGTAAGATGTAATTTCGCACAACGACTAATGTTTAAGTTCATAGTCCATAGTTTATAGTCCACAGTCCACAGTTTATAGTTCATATTCTACATTCCAATAACCAATAACCAATAACGTATGAGCCTGCTGGAAATAATAAAACTTGCCTTTTTTTCCATAAAAGCGAATATCGTTCGCACTATCATTACCTGCTTGATAATTGGTATTGGAATTATGGCATTAGTAGGCATTCTCACTGCAGTAGATGGATTGAAAGGGTACTTGTCTTCCAGCTTCAGTAGTATGGGAGCCAATTCATTTAAAATAAGAAACAGAAATTTATCTTTTACGTTGGATAGTGATGATGAGGTAGCACCAAAAGTGTTTAGAAGCATCACTTATAATGAAGCGGAAGAGCTGAAGGAAAAAATGGGTACCACCTATCCGGCTTCAGTTCAATATTTAGCGAATCAAGCATCAACGGTTAAATTTGAAAATAAAAAAACAAATCCGAATATCCTGATTCTGGGTTCTGATGAAAACTATTTGAATAATGAAGGATACTCCCTGGTCGGTGGCAGAAATTTTACTGAAACAGAACTATATATGGGCTCAAATGTCGTCATGCTCGGGTATTCAACCGCAAAAAAATTATTCGGCACTCAATTTTCACTCCGCGATAAATTTGTTAGAATAGATGATGTGAAATTTCAGGTAATAGGAGTATTGAATGAAAAAGGTTCTAGTATAATCACAACAGACAATGTGGCCGTTGTTCCTTTATTGAAAGCCAAGCAACTCTATCCGCAGAATAATCCGTCTTATGTAGTGAGTATAAAAGCAAATGACCCCGAAGCCTTAGCCAAAGCAGAAGAGGTGGCTATAGTTAATATGCGTATGGTACGCAGACTTAGACCGGGTGAAGAAAATAATTTCGATATTCTTAAAAGCGACAGTATATCCGGTATGTTTGTAGAAAAAATGAGCTACGCCACCATTGCAGGAGCTATTATTGCAGCCATTACACTCCTGGGGGCTTCCATAGGACTGATGAATATTATGCTGGTAAGCGTAACGGAACGTACCAAAGAAATCGGGACTTTAAAGGCATTGGGTGCTCGTAAAAAAGATATACAAACTCAATTTTTAGTGGAAGCCATAGTAATCTGCATACTGGGTGGTGTTTTGGGCGTAATCTTAGGTATTGTATTTGGCAATATCGCTTCTCTTTCCACTGGTGGTACATTTATCATGCCTTGGGCATGGATGCTTGTCGGCATAGCCGTATGTATTTTTGTCGGCATGATTTCCGGTATCTATCC
>CAYVGM010000002.1:2014-6712 GCA_964451125.1 uncultured Chitinophagales bacterium | reverse complement strand
TATTGAAAGTTTGCAAAATATTGTCAAATTTTGGGCGTTATGCTTAATGATTTCTTACAACCATTGACCGACGATTTTTTGCAGAGCTATTATCACAGCCAGCCTTATGTAAAAAATCATATCCATCTTTATCAAAACACCCAAATTACTGAGGGCTATCGTGTAGCCTTGCTGGGTGTACAAGATTACAGAGGATATATCGCTAATAAAGGTACGGAGCAAGCGACTAATGAAGTGCGCCGCCAACTCTATTCACTTGCAGCTTTTACCAATGATATTTCCCTTCTCGATTTGGGCAATATACGCGCCGGAGAAACCTATGTAGATACTTTAGTGGCCTTGGTCGAAACCTTGCATGAGCTTTTCAAACGCAATATCATTTGCATTATCATTGGCGGAGATATTGGTATAGCCTCTGCTCAGTTCAAAGCGTATGAGATCTTTGAAAATCCGCTGAATGTTGCACATATTACAGCTGATGTAAAATGGGACGACAGCGATGTCGATATTTACAACACTTATATCAAAGATTTCTTTTTAAGCAACTATCTGAATAAATACAATCTGATTGCATATCAATCCTATTTTTTGCAGGATAAACAAATTTCATTTCTAAACAGCCGGCAGTATGACATGTTGCGTGTCGGTAAAATCAGAGAATTTATACAAGAAGCCGAACCCTACTTGCGCGAAGCGGAAATGGTGCTTTACGACATCAATGCTATACGCTATTCTGATGCTCCGGGGCAACCCAATCCTTCGCCAAACGGCCTTTTTGGTGATGAAGCCTGCGCATTGGCACGCTACAGCGGTATGAGTGATTTGCTGATGAGTATCGGTTTTTATAATTATAATCCAACACTTGACCATGCAAATATCACAGCCAAACAAACCGCACAGATGATTTGGTATTTTATGGAAGGAATCAGCTTAAGGAGAGGAGATTACCCGATAATAAGTGAAAATGATTTTAACCATTACTATGTGCAGATAGAGCAGGCAGAAAATGATTTTATTTTTCTGAAAAGTAAAAAAAGTGATAAATGGTGGATGAAAATCCAATATGATAAATTAGACAAACAAAAACACAAGCTGATACCATGCACTTACAAAGATTACCTGACTGCACTCAATAACGAGATACCCGAACGCTGGATGCGTGAATGGGTGCGGTTGACTTAATTTTTTCAGAATTTATTCTTGGTAAATTTATTTTTTCAAGATTTTGACGGGTAATGGAACTTTTCTATCTTTGATATCGTTTTGATATCAAAATAACATTATTATGGAAAAAATCATTAAACCGGTAAATGGATGGCTGATGCTGATCCTTGCCCCAGTATTATTTTTAGCAGCCGTTTATTTTTTGGCTATTCAACAAAATCCTGTCATTGCCGTTCCCTTGTTTTTGTTCGGTGGACTGACCCTCGGTGGATTTATGGCAATAGAACCCAATGAAGGAAGAGTATGTACCTTGTTCGGAACTTACAAAGGCACGATTAAAGAAAGTGGTTTCGGATGGATTAATCCATTCTATCGCAAGCGCACGATTACCTTGCGTGCACAAAACTTAGAAACTTCACAAATTAAAGTAAATGATAAACCGGGCAATCCCATTGTGATAGGTGCCATTGTGGTTTGGAAAGTAGAAGATACCTATAAAGCCTCTTTTGATGTAAACGGTTATGGCTCATTTGTGAACACACAAAGCGAAGCTGCCTTGCGAAAAATTGCCTCTGAATATGCGTATGATAATATCGAAGACGAACATGCCAGCGTAACTTTGCGCAGTTCTTCTCAGGAAATTAACGATATACTGGTACATGAAATTTCTGAAAGGCTGAAAATTGCAGGTATTCATGTGGTTGAAGCCCGCATCAGTCACTTGGCTTATGCACCCGAAATTGCAGGTGCCATGTTGCAACGTCAGCAAGCATCTGCTATTGTGTCAGCAAGAAGTAAAATTGTGGAAGGCGCAGTAGGAATGGTAGAAATGGCATTAAGAGAGCTTTCTTCTAAAGATATTATAGAACTGGATGAAGAAAAGAAAGCCACTATGGTCAGCAATTTGCTGGTTGTATTGTGTGGCGAACGCGCCGCCAGTCCTGTTATCAATACCGGAACACTTATACAATAAAACCAATCAGATGTCTGCAAAAAAAACATTTGTCTTGAGGATTGATGAAAAAACGTATGCCGCCCTTGAAAAATGGGCGGCAGACGAATTTAGAAGTGTCAACGGGCAAATAGAATTTATCTTGGACAGAGTACTAAAAGAGTCGGGCAGACAACCTAAACATACAGCAAAAAATACCCCTAAGAAAAAACCGGAAGAATAAGCAGTTTTTACAATAGCTTCAGAAAATTGTATGGCTGTAGTTATTAATACTCCAGAACAAAACCTATTGAAGGAATAATACTGCCACTTCTGGTATCCAGATATTTCGTTTTATATCTTGAATTATCAGCAGGATCCAATTCAGGATTGCCATTTGCATCTCGCACCAAATCTATATATGGCGGAGTTTGTGTTTTGCTGAAATATACATTTTGTAAATCAAGATAAAGGTTGATATTGATTTTCTTCAGAAACCATTTTTTGTCCACACGCAAATTCATGCCATGCTGCACTTTCGTTCGTTTGGTATTCAATAAAGTATAATCCGGATTTGCAATTCCGCCACTGCGCTGATAATTCAGCGTATCTGCAAATGCACCTACATTGTATGGTGTATAGGGCAAACCGCCTTGTATACTCCACTTCATGCCCAGCTCCCAGTTGCGTTTGAATTTATAGCCTAGTGTAACATTAAATACATGTCGTGCATCCCAGCTGGAAGGTTTATATGTGCCGGTATAATCGGTGAATGTGCTTCTGAACCAGGTATAAGACATGATGCCAAATATACCTTTCCATAATTTTTGTTGTACGGAAAACTCAACGCCATACGTTATGCCTTTAGATGTTGATATTGCAGGTTCATCGCCCACCCATCCGAAGTCACCGCCCAAATTGGCTAACGAAATGCCTTTTTCAATTAAATACGGATAGTTGGAATACCATTTGCCGAATGCTTCTAAAGCAAATTTTGTATTGGAGTTGGGGATGACTACACCAATACCGCCAACCAATTGCGCATTGCGGATGTATTTGAGGTTGTTTTTGTTGATTAATGTGCCTGTACCATCACGATAACCCAAAGTAGTGTAGGTTGGCATTTGATAATACAAGCCCGAATTTAAATTGATGCTGAGCATGGGGTGAGGACTGTATGACAACGACACACGCGGCGAAAACTGGTTGAATAAGTTAGCCATGTTCTTGTTGTAATTGTTTCCATCGGCTCTGAATCCGGCGGAAATGCTTAATTTATCGTCAAAATACGATTTAGCTGCCTGAAAAAATAAACCGTATTTATGCAGGTTTAATGTAGAATTATAATCAATAAGCAAAACGGTGTCTCCGATTAATTTATTAATATCAGATTCATTTGTGTAATGTGCAAATTCGTAGTTAATACCATAGCTGAGTTTATACCCTTTTATTCGGTAAGTGTGTTCAAATTTCAGCTTGTTTTCGCTTTCTGTAGAATGGTAATTGTAGATTTTTGAGTTTTTATTATCATTATTGTAGTATTTGTAAATAGCATTGCCAAACATGCTTCTGCTTGCAGTAATCAGCATAAAACTTTTTTCCATAAAATAGCGGTAACGCACTCCAAGTGTATAATTCCACTGATTTTGATTGGGTAACAGGTTTAGTAAAAATCGTTGTTCTTCTGTCTTGTTTTGCGCTAAATTCAAACGAAGTTTATCAAATGCGCCAACTCCTAAAATGGTTAAGTCGTGCTTGGTATTAAACTTGTGCATAATTTTAAATTGTGCATCAGAATAAGTTGGCAAAAATGGCAATTTCAATGCTTTGAAAAGGCCTTGTAAATACGAATAGCGACCGTTTACCAAGAATGTTGTTTTCTTCTTTTTGGTCATCGGGCCCTCTACAGTGATACCTGCATCACTTGCGCCGATGGTAAAGGTAAAACCAACTCGGTCATTTCTGCCTTCTCGTTGAGTAAGTGCCAAAATAGAGCTCAATGCATTCCCTTTACTTGCCGGAAATGAACCTGTAAAGAAGTCGGCATTATTGATAAAATCTACATTAAGTAAGCCATTGCTTCCACCGCTTGCGCCTTGTGTTTGAAAATGGTTGATGGTAGGAATTTCTATATCGTCTAAATAAAAACGATTTTCATTAGGTGCCCCGCCTCGTACCAGCAAATCATTGCGGAAGCCCACACCTGATGAAACACCCGGCAGGTTTTTTATAGAACGCGAAATATCTCTGTTGCCTCCCGGATTTCGCTGAATTTCATTTACGCCAATACTAACAAGGGATAAAGGCGTTTCTTCTTTTTTAGTAAATGCTTTTGCAGTAACAACAATGGAATCAATCATTGCAGTACTGAGTTTCATGGCCACATCCAGACGTACGGGCTTGGAATTGAAAACCTGAATCTCATATTTTACTACAGTGAGGTAGCCCAAATACGAAACTTCAATATTGTATAAACCCGGCTTTAATCCTTCAATTCGATAATTGCCATCCAAATCAGATGAGGTACCGATGGTGGAGTCTTTTATGCCAATGTTGGCTCCAATAATCGGTTCGTTATTTATTTCATCATAAACTCTGCCTTC
>CAYVGM010000002.1:0-1914 GCA_964451125.1 uncultured Chitinophagales bacterium | reverse complement strand
CTTGCTGTAGTTTTCTCTTTCTTCAAAAAAAAGTTTGCCTATTCCTTTTCCTCTGTATTTATCATCCAGCATACTCTCACCGTAATACATTATGTTTGCTGTATCCATTCCCGACTGTATAAAAGGCATCTGCACTTCTTTAGTTTCATGAACTAAAGGGATGCAAGTGGTAGCACCAACCATTTTACTGCCATCATAAACACAAAATAAAAAAGACTGCGGACATTCCGTATAAGTTTGTAAATAGCTTAGTTCATATTCTAAAGTGCCGTCATACAAATAGGGAAAAGCACGAAAAATGCGAATGCGCAATGCTGCTAAATCATCCAATACCGAAAGTATGGCTTTACCGTGTTTTATGCTGAAATTAAGCTGATCCATAGAGGCAGATTGTAGTAAGTACTAATACGGGTAATTTTTCCGTTTTGAACTTCAAAAAATGCACCGGCAGGAAGTATATAATGCTGATTTTTAGCCGGAGGTAAATCGCCGTCTGTTTTTTTATAATAACCATATACGGTAAATTCTGCAGCGATTCTTTCTGTTAAAGTGGCTTGAAACAAAACCAAATCTTTGAGTTCTTCCTCATAGCATTCGTCCATTTTTTGAAGAAATTTTTCAAAGTTTTCTTTTCCATAATAAGTTTCACCCTGATTTGCATCATGCCTGACGTCATCGGCTAGCAGATCCATCATACCTTGCCAGTTCTTATTATTGAAATTATCGTAATAATGCTTTACAATTTCAAGTGCTGTCATGATTTTTTCTGCAAAGTTAGAAACTTGTTTAAGTTCTGCAAGCCGGAATTAATATAATATTATTTTACCTTGATAAAAATCACACATAGTGATGAAGTTTGTCAATGTGCTAAAATAATTTGCGATTTAATTTTGTATAAAAATAAATTATGAAAAGAAGAGAACCAGTTTCCCATATTATGACCAAAGAGGTAATCAGCGTAGATTACACTGCATCTTTAAAAGATATAAAACATATCATTGATGATAAACACATTCGCCATATTCCGGTATTAAATGGTGATAAGGTGGTCGGTATTATCAGTAAAACCGATTATCTGCAACTGACTTTAGGTACGGTTTATCCCAATCAGGATGATGCTACTGAGGCTTTAATGGAAATGTTTAAGCTGGAAGATTTAATGGTGAAAGATCCCATTTGCGTGCAACCGGATACTACCATCAGAGAAGTAACTGAAATTTTTATTCTGAATGAGTTTCATGCGTTGCCTGTTACGGAAAACGATAAACTGGTCGGTATAGTATCCGTAAAGGATGTCTTGAAGTTTTTAGACGAACTCTACTATAATTAATCACCAACTACAAATTGAAGAGAGGGCTTCCGGAAACGGAAGCTTTTTTTATACCAGATGTTCGCCAAAGTGTGTGGATATAAATTCGGAAACTGTTTCAAATACAGCTATCGTTTTAGTAGGTGTAAAATACTTTCCGTCAAATTGATTAACCCACTGGATGCCTCGGAAAGCATTAGTAAGAAATAGCTCATCAGCCTGATAAATTTCTGCAACGCTAATTGGCTTTTCAATAATCTGTAGTTGGGGTATTTTCTCCAGTAATAATCTTCTGAAAACGCCGACTACCGGAGCGCATGCTAAAGAAGGTGTATAAATGATATCGTCTTTCACCACAAAGACATTATAAATATCCGCATCTGCGATGGTATTGTTTTCGTTTAAAACCAGGGCATGGTCAAATCCTGTGGAGGCAGCATATGCTTGTGCTTTTATGTAAATGCTTCTTTCGGTCAGTTTTAAATTGGAAAATAAATCTGTTTGTTTTTGATATTTAGGAAGAATGGTGAGTGAGAGTCCGTTTTCATTCCATTTATATCGTATATCGTCACTTTGTTTGATGGTGCAATTCCATTTTAGTCCAC
>CAYVGM010000001.1:10189-37299 GCA_964451125.1 uncultured Chitinophagales bacterium | reverse complement strand
ATAAATTCTACTCGTCGGTTATTGGCTTTTCCTTCAGCAGTATTCGACTTATCTGCCGGTTGTGTTTCGCCCTTCCCGTCTGTTTCCATACGGCTCTTTTCTATACCAAATTCTTTATTGAGAAACGCTTTTACAGATTCGGCTCTTTTTTTAGAGAGAGCCATATTCGATGCATCATCACCGTCGCTATCGGTATGTCCTACAATTTTTATTTTGATATCCGTGTTTTCATCCAGCGTGTTTGCAATTTCATTTAATACCCCATAAGAAGTTGGTTGTATCTTATCAGAATTGACATCAAATAAAATTCCGGTTGTAGAAAATTTTCCGTCATTGATGAGTTTATTGCGCGTATCCGGCTCGCCAACAGCCAAGCGCAAATTGGAAATATAATACTTGTCATTTTGTGTTTTTACAGCACCGGTATAAAACACGATGCCGTTAAATTTGGTATCTGCAAAGGCTTTGGGCAAATCCCAAGTTTTTTCTTCGTTTAAGTATAAACGAATTCTGTCGCCTTGTCGCCAAATTGCTACATGCACTACCGGTTTTGATACATGGCAGAACTGCGTGGTTTGTACTGAATTCTTCATTGTTTCTTTCGAGCCGGCTATTATCTTATAATTTGCCCGCCCCAGCGTTTTTGAAGCTAAAACAGAAGGATGTAACCCGAAAATAAATCCGCTTTCACCTCGTTTTGCCGTACTCCATTTTGCAAAATCAACAGACGGCTTTTGCATGGATACAAAGCCAAAGAAAAATTCCTGCGTTAAATAATTGAATGGCTGGGCACAGGCCAAATCAAATTCAAACGTAAAATTTTCGGGTAATGATTTTATAAATTCAGGAAATATAGTCGTTTTCTCGCCCAGTTGCAGCCATTTTCCTTCTTTGATATTAAGCGTAACAACTTCTGCGCTCCCGTTAGTATTCCACCTGGTTGGAAAGTCGCCCAGGTTGGTTTGTTCAAAATCTTCTAATGCGATTACTTTTTCGCCTTGTACAAAATCATACTTACCAAAAGCCTCCAAGGTATTTGAAGAAGATGCCGAAGATGAAGAATTTGATGTTGAGGGTGCAGACTCATTTTTGTTATTAGCACTTTTAGAAGAATTTGTTTTGGTTTTTGTAGTAGAGTTTCCGTCACCAAAAATATTTATCTCTACTTTTTTTGTAACGTTAATTTCTACATTAGGCTTTGAGCTGTTTTTTTTCTGCGTAGTAGTTGTGGTGCTGTGTTGTGCATAACAGTTGTATGTCGCACACAAGATAAGAACCATAATACATCTTAATTTTCGCATATTATTTTATTTATCTGTTTTAAAAAAAATAGTTTTATGGTTTTTGACAAACACTTATATCATATATGGTAAATGTTTTCAAATAAAATTGAATGCTGCCCCATTGCTGAGGCAACACCCTTAACTCTACTATGAGAAAATGAGAGTTATATAGTCCAGAGGAAATGGTTTAATAAAAAGGTGTACACTCCCTAAAAACGACATGGTTTTTTGATAGTACAAATAATTCATGCTTAACTGATACTTTCTCATAGTATTTTATACTACAAGTTTAAATCAATAAAAAATATCAATCCGAATGATTTGCTTCAGATATTAAATTTCTAAGCACTAAAAACGATTATAATGTATTGAAAATTAATTAGTTAAATTGAAGTATTAATTAGATGAAAATAGTTTATTTTTGTTTGTTTTCAATCCATTTTAATATGAACTCGTCAATAAGAATTGAGTTATTATAGTTTTTGCATTCTATTAATGATTGCAAAAGTGCTTCATATTTTTTCCGGGAAGGCTTCCCATTCTTAAATATAGATTTAAAAAATGTAAACAGTGTTTTTTCAGCATCCGAAATATAATTTCTTTCTTTTAATTTGGTTTCAGCCTGTTTTATCTGGTAGTCCAGTACATCGTAGCTTTCATCTTCAACAAAGAGCATTATATTATACAGCTCCACCTTGCTTTGTATTTTGATTTCGATTGGACTGTCTTCCAAATGTAAAATCTGCATCCACCAGTTATTAGCAGTCTTATAATTTTTACTGAAAAAGCAAATTAAGCCCGCACACTGCCAGATCCAGATTAAAAAATCCTGTCTTATTTTATCTTTGTATTGGTCTAATCCATTTTTTACAATGGGTAAAATTTCTGCCCCTTTGGCATATTGGGCTGTCCCTAAATAAAACAATAACGCACAATGATAATAGTCGTGAAATTGTTTAATCTTTTGCTCAATACTCTTGGGTTGTATCTCGTTTATTTTCAATAAATAGGCTTGGAAAATAAGCCATTCATTATTTTCATAGCATGAAATCAGAAAGTTATAATAGGTTGCCAATAAATCAATGGGTGTGTCGGGGTGTTTTGTTTTTTGTGTTTCGCGTATTGAGACAACTTCTTTGTAGTGCAAGAAATAATATAGTTTGTCCTCTACAAGCATATAATAATGCGCCCAAACGGTGTGATACCATGTCTGCACTAAATAATAAGGACTGTAGGGGTTGTTTTGCATGATGTCTTTTTTCGTTTCATTCTTTAAAAGCTGGCGATATTCAGATAAAGAATAATTCTGTTGGGTTAGTTCGTAATAGGTAAGATGATGCCATACTGATTTATAATCTTGAAAAAGTTTCAGGTTTTTAAATACCAACTCTTCTTCTTCACAAATTTTTATACCATAGCTATTGTCTTTTAATGCAATTCGTCTGTTGCCATACAACCATTTTTCATGTTGTAATATTTCGAGTAGTAAAATAAAATTTTCATATTGCCAGCATGCTTTTTTAGTTTTTAAAATAAGGCGATGTGCAGCGTTGTCTAAGCCTTTGGAAGATAAAACAAAAATTTGCGCTACTTGTTTTTTCAGTTTCCATTCTAAAAAATGTTCATCGTAATATTCGCGCATAGCATTTAATATCAACTCGAACAAATAATGTTTTGTAACGGCTAAATGTTTTGCATAAGGCTCTTTCCTAATTTTTTTTGCTAATTCTGCATCTCTATCAGTTTCTGATTTTTCGATATGATGGTAGAGCGAAGTATAATTTGTTTTAGAAGACGAGAAGCGGTTGATATACAATACAACATACCTTTTTTCGGTAGGAGAGAGCGATTTTATCAAAAAATACAAGTCATGCATAAAGGATTATCCAATATACTGAAATTCCCTCATAATATACCCGAGCTACTAAGTATTAATGTCGTAAATTGAATATTTTTTTGAAATAGTAAAGTTAATTTCCAATACTGTCCTAAATAAATTAGAAAATAAAACTTGCTGTTGATTTTATTGGGTTGCAGCCCTGTTAATTGAGATTTTGTAATAGCCCCTCCCGAGACTATAAAGAATGTTTTTTTATGTCTGATTATTTTTGTAAATCTAAATAGACTTTTTTATAAAAAGCTATTTCAACTATTTATAACCAGGATTACTATTGTAATATATGCGAATAATTTTATGTATCTCCCAATGTTATAGTTTAATAAATTCAACTCGTCTGTTATTGGCTTTTGCTTCTTTGTTGTTGGCTTTGTCTATAGGTTGTGTTGAACCTTTGCCATCTGTTTCTAAACGTGAACCATCTATACCGAAGTTTTTAATCAAATAATTTTTTACACTATTGGCTCTACGTTTAGACAAGTCGAGATTCTTTGCTGAGTCACCATCGCTATCGGTATGACCAACTATTTTGATTTTTAAGTCGCTGTTTTCATTCATGATATTTGCAATTGTTAATAATACGCCGTATGATTCCGGTTTTATTACATCAGCATTTACATCAAACAAAATACCGCTGGTAGAGAATTTACCTTCATCTAATAATTTATTTCTTGTATCTGCACCGCCAACAGCCAACTTTATATTAGAAATAAATAATTTATCTTCATCTTTATTGGTTGTTTTTAAGCCAAAAAATATTGCATTGTAATTAGTGGCAAGCATTGCTTTTGGCATATCAAATATTTTTTGCTGGTTAACGTAAACGCGCACTCTTTCTTTTTGGCGCCATATTGCAATATGCGCTTTTGGGCTTGTTTGAAAATTAAATTCTTTAGTATAAACAATATTACTAATTGGAGATTCGTTGGGTTTGAATGCCTGTATTTTAACTTGCCCGGTTTTATTTAACTTGCCTGATGGAGGAGCAGGTTCAAACTCTAATTTTATACCTTCATTTTTTCCTGCATACGTCATCCATTTAGTATAATCTGACGATTTATTTTTTAGATTGGCAATATTTAGAAATAAGCCGCTTGAGTTATAACTGTATGGGTTTGTACAAATAACGTCAAACTCAAAAGTAAAATTTTCGGGTAGTTGATTGATGTTTTCCAATAAAATATTTCCTTTTTGATTAAGCTGCAACCATTTGCCGGTTTGGTTTGAAAGCGTAACTACTTCGGCAGATGAATTAGTATTCCAGTTTAATGGAAAATCGCCAATATTGGTTGCAGAAAAATCTTCCATTAATATCACCTTTTCTCCGGAAATAAAATCATATTTTGAAGTAGCAGACATTGTTTCTGTGGCTTGTATATCTGTTTCATCATTAGATGAAGCAGATGAACTGCTGCTTGGTTTATTTGGTTTAGATGGTTTATTATTGGTACGAGTAGTGGTTGTGGCTTTGCTATTTGTTGTTTCATCACCATCTCCGAAAATATTTATTTCAATTTTGCCGGACATATTAATTTCTACGTCCGGTTTATTTGTCTTTTTAGTAGTGGTGGTGGTTTTCACAGATTTTGTTTTCGTGGTTTGACCAAGAGCAACTACCTGAACTAAAATTAGCGTGATGATGGTGAATAAAGTTGGCATTCGCAATATTTTCATTTTTATATCATTTTCTAATTAAAAAATAACTTTATAGCGTGTAGGTTAATTTAATGTCTGATTGTTCCATTTGTTATCACAATAGAATCAGTCCCATCATTAATTTTATATAGCACACCGCTAAAGTTTATGTCGCATTTTGTAGAATTAGCTCCTGTTCCTATCGTTTGCTTTTTTATTATTCTATAATTGAATCTTCCATTTTCGTCTCCAAGAGGGAAATTATATACATCTGCTATGTTGCTTCTTCGTTGGAATAGCACTTGAGATAAACCACCACCTGAAGTAATTGTATTCATATCAATAGTATAATCTGTATTGATATTATTACCAACATAGGAAGCGACAGAAAAGACATCTAAGTCATCTTGTTGTTGTGCACCAAACAATAACGCATTACCATTAATAAATGCAAATGCTTTGTTTGACGTATAAGGTATTCCGTTAACCGACATACTAAGCGTAGCGATATAGTCGTTAGTTGCATTCTCTTTTTTGCAAGCTACTGCACTCAATATTACCAAAATAACTACTGCGATTTTTGTGATTGGTGTTTTACTCATAGTTTTTGTAATCAAATTTTTGAGTTCGTGAATTGGAAATTTCATTTTTGATATTTTTAGATGTTATTAAATTCTTTGTTTGATTTTTTTAAATGTGATAAAGTATTATTTCATTTTTGATTTTTGTTATCCAAATTGTACAAATTATAATAAATTTCTTATATTAAAGACTTGAATATAGTTTACACAATATCATTAGAAATAGCTTATCTGTATTCATGGAGAGATTTTTTATTGATTTCAATATTTAATTTTTATAAATTAGTACTAATATATTATCTGGTAATTATACGCTAATCCATAGATTTCTATCGTCATATCATTTACTCTATTTGAAGCATCAAATGTATAGCTGAAATTATGAGGTTGATATTCTACAGCCGGAGAAGTGAAAGAGCCGTTATGCATTGGAATAATATGATTTTGAATTAAATTATCATGTGCTCTATAGGGAAAAATATTACTTTGCTGCATTAAAAATGGTAAATCCAAATCCATTAATCCATAGTTATATTGCCAAAAGGAGTTTGTTACAAATTGAAAAGGTAAATTAGCCTGATTAGCAATTGTAGTATAATATACATTTGCAGTATCAAAATTTAGAATACTTAATGAATTACTTAAAGTACCATTATAATTTGATATATTTGATGATGCGCCTACATACAATGGTGAGAATAGTTGTTTCTTAGTAATTGCAAAATCTGTATTACTTCTATATAACTTATTACTGTTTCCTCTATTTTGATAGTAGTCATATATTAAAATTGTATTGCCAGTAAGTCTGTCAATTGTATAGATGCTATCCATATAAAAAATATTGCTGGTACTTGCTCTGTGATATTTTACAAATGCAATGGCAGAATCAATATTTCCTGGGGCAGGAGCACTCGCAATACGTGCTCTGTTTTCTATTGGATCATAACTGATAGTGGTAACAGGATAACCATTTTTACTTATAACGTGCAGAAAGTCGCCATTATAGTCGAAAGTATAATTTGCACTTCCTCCATTTGGTAAATCTGTTGTTACATTTAAACTTCTGATTTTAGGTAAATACAAATCTGATTCGTTTGGAAGTATTTCTCCCGATCTTTCACAAGCCCCAAATAAAATAAAAATTATTCCTAAGATTGTAAACTGATAAATTATATTTCTCATAAATATTGAATTAAACGTATTAAATATTAATTACAAGATTTTATTATGCTCATTTCAGAGCGTCCACTTCCTCCACCAC
The DNA here is from genome assembly GCA_964451125.1 of uncultured Chitinophagales bacterium. Classification (GTDB taxonomy): domain Bacteria; phylum Bacteroidota; class Bacteroidia; order Chitinophagales; family JADIYW01; genus JADJSS01. The sequence goes on along the minus strand of CAYVGM010000001.1, from coordinate 30,642 downwards.
CACCAATGAAAAGTGACTCAGTACGAATATCCATAGTATTTTCGTTAGAATTAGTATATAAAAAACGTATTTCCTCTGTTATACCTCTTCCATTGTCTACAGAGACAGCATAAGTACATAAATTAGTGCTACCATTACCTAATAAATGGGTAAAATATGGGAACACTCCATCGTAATAGGGTACGGTATTTTGATCATTAGTAAAGAATAAATTTTTTGTTGTATATAATCCATACGTATTTAATTGAGAACCGTACGTATAGCTAATCGCTTCGTTAGGTGTAGCAGAGTAGCTGCTTGTACTGGCTAATTTAATATAAGTAAAGCGTTCTATTAAATTACCATTGGAATATATTAAGGTATCTTTTGCATGAAGCACAGTTGGGACTGAACTATTACTAATAGTATGATATACTGCTTTGAGTTGTTTATTGCTATTATATTCAAAATTCATAACATCCATATAAGGCGAACCTGAAATAGTATAATTTCTTACCATGTTTTTTAGTGTGCCATCGTTATTTAATGTATGGATTTCTGGATCTCTCATTGAATAGTTATAAGTAAGTAAATTACCATCATATGCGAAATTATGATTTCTATTGCCTAAATCGGGAACACGTAGTGCTATTTGACTTAGCTTATTAGCTGCATTATAATTAAAATCTAAGGTGTCATCTTCAATAACCATGTTTGCTATTCTGCAAGTTGGTTGAGGCGTTTTTTCTTTTTTACAAGCTACTGCACTTATTATTACCATAATAACTAATGCAATTTTTGTGATTGGTGTTTTACTCATAGTTTTTGTAATCAAATTTTTGAGTTCGTGAATTGGAAATTTCATTTTGATTTTTTTTATAATTTTTAAATGCTGTTTAATACAAAGCAATAAGGCATTACCTTTTTGTATAAGTTATAGTAAGTGTATAACCGGATACTCCCAATGCATTAGGAAAAGCAACTCTTAACGTGGTACTGTTGTTTATTAGAATTTCGCCATTGGTTAAGCTAATAAAACCATCATTTAAAGTTAGTTTGCCATCTGTAATGTTCCAATCACCGGCATCGGCTACTTCATCAGGCTCAGAAGCTGAACATTTGGTAGCTCCTGCTGCCCAACTGTAGGTGCCATCTGTATTAAACCTGATTAGATTATCTTTTTCGCAGGCACTCAAAGGAGCATACGTATCATCTATTGCACCTGTACTGGTATTTGTACTGGTTTGTGCTGTTTTTTGCCACCATCCGGATGCAATAGTAGTAGTTGGGTTTTGATTTTCTTTTTTGCAAGCTAATGTACTTAATGCGATAATTAAGCAGAATGCGATTTTTGTGATTTGTGTTTTACTCATAGTTTTTGTAATCAAATTTTTGAGTTCGTGAATTGGAAATTTCATTTTGATTTTTTTTAATTTGTGATAAAATTTTTTGTTTGATTTTGATAGTACAAATTTGCATCACATAGATTTTTTAAAAAATTACACTTTTGGAGAATAGTAGCAATTTTGGATACTATATTATAGTTGGAAGTACATTTTTTCCATTATAAGTGATTGATATTAAGTAAATTAGGATGTTACCTTTTTTATTAAAATCAGCTTTTTATACTTATCTTTTTATAAAAGGAATGGCATTTTTGTGGTTAAGAAGTACAAAATAGCTTCCATTTGCCAAATGTGAAACATCGATTGATGTTTTATAATCATTGATATATTGTTGTAAAATGACATTACCTATGACATCCACAATAGTGATATTTTCGAGTTTTATATCATTGCTTTGTAGTGTGATGGTGTTGGTGGCAGGATTTGGATAAATTTGAATTTCTTTGTTGAAAGCATTGACTTCTTTACTGCATTTTATCTGAATAATATTTGAGTATGAGAATGTACTGTCGGTATCAATTTGTTTTATTCTAAAGTAATACATGTCATTATCTGATTTTAACGAATAGTTATATTCTTTTATATAATTACTGAATTTACTTTCAGGAAAAACAGTTCCTGTATTAAAGAATCTGACAGCATCAGACGATTTCTCAATTTCAAATCTATGATTATTAATTTCAGATGCGGTTTTCCATTTCAAACTAATATTATCTTCATTACAATTTCCGGTAAACGACACAAACTCGACAGGCAAAGTACAATTACTCACATCAAAGTAATAAAATTGAGCAAGTGTGTCATAGCAATCGCCTATGCGGAGATATTTATATATAGAATACCAGCCTTCATTTTCAGGAAGAATCGGATTAATATTTATGGTTGATGAATGGCTGACATAACCACTCGGATAAATAACATCGTATCGTATATAAGGTGAATAAACTAATTGTATTCTGGCAGAATCGCCTAAACAATAAGTCCCACTAAAGTTTATCAAACTATAATCAATGTCATTTACTGATACATTATAGTTGGATAAATTACCACAGTCATCTCTAATGGTAGCAGTATAATTTCCGACACCTGCAACTGTAAAAAACACTTCGTTTTGAAAACCGGTTACATTTCCCATGGCATCTTCCAGTTGATACTCAAACGGTGGAACTCCAACACTCGTTCTTGGAATTATCTCTACTATATAATCAGCATTGCATAACGCCACATTATAAGATTGTATTTGAGGTGTAGATTGAGTACCAATAATAAGCGTATCTCTGATAAAACTACAAGTAGGATTACTGTTAATTGTAACCGAAGAGGGTGCACCAATTAGATAATATTCTACCACATAAGTGCCGGCTGGCTGATTGGGTATATTCACTGTCAATGGAGAAAAATTTGCATACATTGCACCTGAAAAAATATTGCTTCCGCCAACACTTCGTATGGTTACATTATAACTGTAAGAGTTGCCAAGTGTAAAATTTATCGTATTATTATTACCACAACCTGGTGTGTAATTAAAATTATGATATAAACCGGTGATACTACTGGCGTTTACGACAAAGAAAGTATCTAATTGCCTGCCACAAATATCTGTAATACGAACATGATATGTACCTGCAGCCACATTCCATATACCTAAATAGTTGCCACCCACTAAATCACTAACTGATGCAAATGATTTTGGATAAATATTTACATCATTATATGCATACATTGGGTTGGTGCTTTGCAATGCAGGCGGACCTGACAATACCGTTAATGTGGGCGCATTAAAGCCATAAAGTTGTACATGAATAGCTCCAATTACCGAGTCTAAACAACCATTCGGATAAGAAATATAGGTATTAATACTCATGGGCTGCTGTACGGCATTCAATACTAAGGTATCTCTGAAAATTAAGCCACAGGCATCTTCCATAATAAAATAATAGGTGGCATTATTGGGAATGTTGTTCATCGTTACACCCAATATAGATTCATATCCGAATTGTTCAAATAGTATTTGTGCCTGTGTTCTGGTTCTGGTTTCATCAAAAACGGTAGTAGTAGTTACTGCATCTATCAATCTAAAACGAACCGGTGCAAACAAACCGGTAATCATCAAATTGGGTCTGGAATCGTAATAATTAGCTTGTATACTAACATTACCACTACATTGCAAATTAAAATAATAAGACATATCTTCTACACGGGCAATGGCACGATTAAATGTAATTGAATCGTCGCAAGCATTGTAAAAAGCCAAACTAATGGCATCACCGTAATCTATGTTGCCCACTTTTTGACTAACAAACCAAACATTTCCTACATCTTGCATAAAAGTTATATCTGAGTGATTGTACCAATAGTTACCATTCGGTGTAGAAATGCGCAATCGATAAGGCGGTTTGTATTCAATCAGATTGTGATTAATGCCGAAGCGAATCATAAACGTATCGCAATGCATTTTTTCTGCTGTAGGGAAACCGTTACCATATAAACCATCTCTGAATTCGTAGCCGGTAGTAGTAAACACAACAGTATAGCTTATCGTGTTAGCACAATCTTGTAAAATCAAATTATAGCTTCCACGTGGCAAACCGCTAAATGTTGCACTGCTTTGGAATGGTCGAATGGTGGCACCGGTAATGGTATCTAAACGCCATTGAAACGGACCAAAACCGGTTCCACTTTGTATAATGCCTGTAATAGAACCGGTAAAATCATCATCACAATAAGGTCTGATGGTATCAACTCTTTGAATAATTGGTGCACTATATGACGACGTGAGTGTTATAGTCTGAATGGCACTATCTATTCCAATATTATACGCTTTTACATAGTAATTCCCAGCCGGTAAACTATTAAATACACCAGTTGCGTTACTTGCATTTATGGGGCCAGATATGGAATACAACAAACCTAATGTCGGTACCCCTTCTGTAGCATTAATGGCAATAGAACCATTGTTTACACAAGTAGGATTTGTAGTATTTATACTGTTGATGGTAATTGAACCGGCAAATACAATATGTAATTTTAGTATTATAAGTATAAAAAACGTAAATAGACTTTTCATATTTTTAAGTTTTTGGCCATATAACCAACACAAAATAATTAGTGTGGTTTAAGAAAAAAGTTACTTTTTTTTACAAAAGCAGAGAAAAAAGGGCTAAAAACTACTTGTATACTATATTATTATAAATGTATAATATTGATTACTAAGGTATTAAATCGGTTACCCGTTGGATTAGCATTGGTTTTGCCTGATAATAATTTTGATAAACTTTAAAAAAAGATTTTTATTCCGTCTTGATGTCAACATCGCCCATGGTACCAATCCTGAAAATGATTTTTAGTGTATCATTGCTTGGTCTGGATATGGTAGAACTGCGATAGTAATCTGTATAATTTACACTGTCATACACTGCTTTGGGTACGGCAAGTGTATTGGTAGCATGTATTTGTGCAGTATTGACATTAATTAATTTATTATCGTAGGATGTATTCGTGGCTTCATCAAGATCTTTGATATTTAATATCACTCTTGATTTTGTGGAAGTTTGTGGTAAGGCAATAAAATCAATTAAATACATATGCGTATTTGCCGTATCGCGATAAATGATGGAATCACGATATACAATCCGCTCTACGGTTTTTTCCTTGGTGCATCCTGTATCCAACATAAAAAATGCTGAAATAAGTAAGAAGATAAATACAAGTCTATACATATTTCTGTCTTTTAATTACTTGCAAATTAAGAAAAAATTTGTAATTTCAGAATAGCATTATGCACAATTCAAAACTATTTGATATCATTTCAAAATTTGATAAAAACAGGATTAATCAACTTAATCAATATCTTAATTTGTATAGAATCAAAAAAGAAAATGCTGTTATTCGTTTATTTAACCATATATATTCAAACTTTACCCAATTAGAGTCAGCTAAATTTGAGAAAAGTGCAGTCCACAAACTGCTTTTCCCTGACAAGGAATATGACGAAAAGCGGGTAGTCAATACCATGTCTGATTTACTTGCTCTTACAGAAGAATTTATAGCATATCAGGCTTCAAGTGAAGATGACATCCGGAATAAATTTCATTTACTGCGATTTTATTTAGAGCATGATTTGAATAAACAGTTCGAATCTAAATTTGCAGAACTGAAAATACAGATTGAACATTCACCTGAAGATATGTCCTTATTGATATATAAATATCAGCTGGAAATGCTGCATATTACATATCAACTAAAATATAATAAACGTAGCAGCAACTACCAGAACAGCTATACTGCACTGAATAATTTAGTGTACAGCCAGCAAAAAAAAATGGATAATTTATTTATTATCAATCTGTACAATGATATAGATAAAACCATCATAAACAGCAAGCTGGCCAAACTGCATACGGAATTGAACAAATTATTGCAAAGTTCTGATTTTAATGAGGAAAACTATTTTCTTTTTAAAATGAAATGCCTGGATGATTTGCCCCGTTTGTCTATTGAGGAAAGTGTATCTATCGTTGTCATAATTATTAATATATGTATTGATAGAATCAATGCAAAAGATACTGCCTTTAATGCAGAATTGTTATATTGGTATGATTACTTAATTGAACGGGATAATATTCTGGAATTGAATAGCACCATTTCTTCAGCAATAGTAAAAAACTATATCACAATATGTTTGAGATTAAATAGGGCGAATGATGCAGAATACTTTTTAGAAAAATTTGCAGACTATCTTGACCCTGCTGAAAAAGAAGATGTTTACAATTATAATAAGGCTAATATCCTGTTTTACAAACAAGAATATGATGAAGCTCAAACCTATCTGACTACCGTAAAATTTAAGGATATCTTCTATAAACTAAGTGTAAAGAGGATGTATATCAAAATTTATTTTTGTATGGTAAGGCAAAACAAAAATAAATATGAGGAAGTCTTGGACAGCTCACTCAATGCTTTTAAGAAATACATCTACACTACTAAAGAAATTACAGAAACAGTTCGCAATCGCAATAAAAGTTTTTATAAATACATTTCAAAACTCACAAATATTCACTATTCGGATAAACCTAAACTGCAGCATCTGAAGTCTGAAATTTTACACGATACTTCATGCGCGGACAGAGACTGGCTAATAGAAATAATATAATAATATGAATTCTTCTGCGTTAGACTTTTCTTCCTTTCTTCTTATATACCTCGTCCATAAACCACATCTCGTTTTCATAAATAAGATGCACGGCATCTTTTTTTGTTTTTTCATCCATTGTCGAAAATAAATCATATCCTTTTTGAAGCAATCCTCTTCCTAAGCGAATACCGTCCACATCTTCTTTCGGGAAAGTTTGCGGCTTACGTTCCATCGTTTGTATCACATGATCCAAAATTTCCAGTGTCTTCTTGAGTAAATCCGTGTTAATCATGGCTTCAAACAAATGCCTCACATCCTTGATAAATTTCTCTACCTCAGAGCGTGGCAACTGGTAAAGGGTATCTTCAAACTCTTCGTCAGTCATGGGTGGCTGTATGCCATTTTTGTTGGCAATTTCAGCCATCGACGCTTCAAAATTTTTAGCCCCCACAAATGAATTTAACGAGTCCATACCTGCACGTAATGCTGCCATAAAATGCCTGCCAAACTTAAAGATTGCTCGAGCCATGTCTCCAAACAAACCCCAAATCTTCGCAGGCGAGCGTACATAACTGCCTAAGTTCTTAAAGGCAGCTTCCAGTTGTTTTCTTTCTACGGCAGGAGGATAAATGACGGTTAGAAAATAAGCTTTTATTTCTTGAATAACTTCGGGAGTAATGGTAGGCGACAAATCAAATCTTTTTTTCAGGTCTTCATAATTATACCGCTTGTAAATCATTTCTCGAAACTTATTGATGATATGTTCGTCTTTAGTTTGCATAGTTTAAAGTTAGTAAAATTCTATGGTTGCAGATAAGGTAGTTTCTTTTTTGCATTTTGTTTCCAGAAATCTTTTAAACCGGAATGTGTCACACCTTCTTGTATATAAAAAGCAGTCAATCCGGAAATATCTTGATGTTGGTTTTCTTTCCATAAAATATGCATAGTCTGTTGTAATTGTTTTTGCAGTCGTTTATCATAAACCGGTGTGAGTACCTCCAGTCTGTAATCAATATTGCGCGTCATCAAATCGGCAGAACCGATATAATATTTGGGTTTGCCGTCATTGCTGAAAATAAACACCCGTCCGTGTTCAATAAACTCATCAGCCACACTGATAATTTTAATATTTTTCAATTCTTTCTCGGCATAATTGACAAAACCGCAAATTCCTCTAACGATTAGTTTTATTTTCACTCCTGCTTTAGCCGCCTGTATCAGTTTTTGTTGTATGCCCTTGTCTGCAAGGTTGTTTATCTTTAAAAATATTTCAGCCGGTTTTTTAGCTTTTCTATGCTGAATTTCTTGTTGTATCAGACTGTAAAGTTGTTCACGAAGATTAAATGGTGCTATAAGTAAGTGTTTGGGTTTTAACTCCGACATTTTTTTATCAAAGAATGCAAATATCTCCCGGGCTTCTTTGGTGATATTTTGATTGGCGGTCAGCAGCATGATATCATTATATAGTTTTGATGTTTTTTCATGAAGATTACCCGTGCCTATGCAACCATAATAAATCTTTTGACCCTTTTCTCTGCGAGTAATCAAACATAATTTAGAATGCACCTTCATGCCCGCAACCCGTGTAATTACTTGGGCGCCGGCCTTGCGCAGCTTATTCGCCCAAACGATATTTGCCTCTTCATCATATCTAGCTCTCAACTCTATGAATACTGTTACATCTTTTCCATTCTGAAGTGCTGTCATTAATGAGCGAATAACTAATGAATCGGGAGCTACGCGGAATAATATAATACGGATATGGGAAACAACAGGATCGATGGCTGCCTCGCGCAATAAATCAAGAACATAAACAAATGAATGAAACGGAAAATTCAGCAGAATATCCTTTTTTTTCATTTTTTGCAAAATACTTTTGTTGTTTTCAAAGTCAGGATGGTTGAGATGCTCTTGTATGGGATGATGTGTAGAGGAAGAATTAAAAAAAGGAGGGATAATGAAATTGTCAAAATTATGTACGCGATCTACTGCAACGAATTGTACGCCTTTCGTAAAGTTTGTTTTTTTAATTAGTAATGTAAGTAATGACTTGGGAATGGCTTGTTCATAAATTAAAAACTGGGAAGTGTTTTTTTTACGTTTTTCCACGCATCTTTCTGCAGCATCCGGGAATGTAACAGAAAGTTCGTTGTCAATTTCCGACTCAGTATCTTTGGTGTACTTTAAAGTAAAGGCACTAATAGTATCAAACGAATAAACCTTAAAAATTTCAGACAAACAAAGACGAATGACATCGTCTAAAAACAAAATACACATTTCTCCATATAAGGATGGAAGAGTTAAATATCTCGACAAACGGAAAGTTGGAATTTCGAGTATTGCCTTTGCACTGATTCGTTTATTTTTTTTAAGTGCTACAGCCAGATAAATTGCCGTATCTTTCAATTGCAAAGATTGGGTTGATTTGTCCAGCATCACAGGAAATATTTCAGCACGCACATGTTCTGAAAAATAATTTCGTACAAAAGCGATTTGTTTCGCATCCAGTTCTTCAGGCTGCAAAATGCGGATGAGTTCCTTATGTGGGCTATTGGGCATGTATATGCTTTAGAAGGGCTAAACCTTCACAAATTGTTTCGGATAGACGAACATTATCTTTTTTCCATTTTTGATTTCTTGCCAGTTTTCTGTTTCAAACTGCATGCGATAAGCAGCGCAGGTTGGAAATTTAGCAGGTCGTTCGTTGGTTAATTCAAAAACGATATCAGCAAGAAAGTTATCATGTCCGAATAAGAATATATCTCGATAAACAGAATTTGTATTTCTAATTAGTTCAATAATCGTAGCAGCATTACCAAAATAAATTTCCTGGTCAATAATAAAATTGTCAGGTTGAATACCCAAGATACTGCCAATACCTATTGCCGTGTGTAAAGCTCGAGTTGCCGGTGAAGTATATATTAAATCCGGGTGTATATTATTTTCTTTGAGATGATTGCCGATAAGCGGGATAGAAAGTGTACCTCTGCCGTTTAAAGGGCGTACCAAATCATGTAATTCCTGATTTTCCCAGCAAGATTTTGCATGTCTTATTAAAGTAAGTGTTTTCATATCAATTTAGGTTGTAAATTTAAGGATTCAAAGCCAATTAACCATGAACGGAAAAAACGATATTTTTGCATTAATTCATGCATTGAGTTCTGGAGAGAAATCCTATTTTAAGAAATTTGCTTATAAAATAAAGACAAAAGAGAGCAAGGATTATTTAGCCCTTTTTGATGCACTTGCCTCACAAAAAGAATATGATGAGCATCAGTTGAAAAAGAAATTAAACCACACCAAATTATTCAATAATTTTTCAGCCTCAAAAACGTATTTAATCAATCTTATTTGTGAAACGCTTACACCCTACCAGGAGGAAAATAACATTCATGGTATAATTTTGAAGTCGCTTTCCCAAATTCGATTTTTAAATGATAAGAAAGCAATTCAGCTTGCCGGGAAAAAGATACAACAAGTAAAAAAACTGATTATTGAGAATGAGCTATATACTTATTCGCACACGCTGTTTCAATTGGAAATAGATTTAATTCCCTATTCTAAGACGGAAGAAAAATACAGAAACCAACTTTTTCTTGATTGCCAATATGCAGAAAGATGCGTTCAAAATTATTCCGAATATTTACAGCTCAAAGAAGAGTGGATCTATTTCAGACAAAACACACAAACCTACACACGGGATAATTCATTGCAAAATACAATTAATGAGAAACTCAAACACCCTTTATTGCAGTCAGAAGATACAGCACTAACTACCAGAGCAAAATATCTATTTTATTACATACGTATTGGGTATTTCCTTCTGATGAATGATTTGGAAGCTGCTTATGCTGATAGTTGCAAACAGTATGTTTTGTTAGATAAAAACCCTTCTTTCCGACAACTTTATCCTACGGATTATATAAATAATCTGGGTAATCATCTTTTCAGAATGATAAATGTAAATCATTATGATGATGCCAATGATGTAATTCAGAAATTAGAATCCGCATTGAAAAACTATCCGGATAAAGATTTTGTACAATTAAAACGATTGAATATCCTCTATATTGAACGAGCCAAAAGTATGCATGAAAAAGACTTTCCTCGGTTGTTACTGAATATCGAATTTATGGAAAATGCGATTGGGTATTTTAAATTCAGAAAAGACATTGCTATCTCACTTCAATACGATATCATATTAGCCTATTTTTATAATGATAAATTCGCAGATGCACTAATGCACACAAACACATTGCTAAACCATGAAGAATTAAATAGTTTTAAAGATTTGGAAAGTTATGCTCATATTATTCGTTTGTTGTGTTTCATAGAATTAAACAAAAAGTTTGTTTCTGATAATTTGTTCGACAATCTCAAAAAGAAACTCTACCGCGATAAGAAATTATTTAAGATGGAGAATTGTATGCTGCGATTTATAGAAGAATACACTAATTCAACCGAAAGCAAGCAGAAATTATCTGTCTTGATTCAATATAAAACAGAAATAGAACAGCTCGTACAAAACCCCTTAGAACAGAACATGCTTCATTATTTCAATATTTTATGGTGGATGGAAGCAAAGATTAACCAAAAAACGATGCTTTCTTACTTTACAAAAACATAAGGTGTCGCTAAAGAAATACTATCGTAACTTATTTATTATCAAATATGTACATCATGCCAAAGAGTTGCAGAGCATGAAAAACAGAACCTTTTTGTCCTTTTGTTATAGTATTGGAACGAGCATCTTTGAAGTGTCATTGAGTTTTACAGTTTCTGTGATTTGCAAAAAAAATAACAAAAAACCAGTTTTAATAAAAATGAAATGACAAAAGTGATAATGAACAGGTGGAATGTTAATTCGTGCCACCAAAATAAGAAGATATGAAGAAATTAAACTACCACTACGTTACAAATATTCGGGAATCTGAAGCAATAATAAACAAAGCGCAAACTCGGTCAAAAAAATCAAGCACAAAAATAAATTTAAACACCATCATCCCACTAAAAAAATTAGGTATGAAAAAAAGTAAACTCTTTCTTGTTCTTCTGTTTTGCTTAATGCTAAGCGCATGCAAAAGCAATAACTCGTATTCAACTGAAAAAATCAACAATACAGAGAAACCCAAAACGATGAATGACAATATGAAATTCAAACTCTCTGCTATCAACGACCCTTTAATTACAAAGGGAGAGGCTATCTTGTTTCTTTTGCCCGAAGGTTGGAATTATGAGGCAAAGATAGACTGGGATTTTTCTAATAATGTAGCACCATCCAATCCGCACGGGTATTTTTATAATGCCAATAAAAGTGTGCAATACAACAGCATGCCCACTTACTTTTTTATGCAAATGACACAAATGCTGGCTATGTCCGGTATGCATGCAGGGTCTAAATATTTGGGTTGTACGCTTGTAGCAAATGGTTTTGGAAATGCCATTAATGCTACTCAAGATTTATTGAAAAAAACAAATGCACTGCCAAATGGCACAAAAATTATCAGCTCCAAATCAATTCCAATCCAAAGCCAGAATCCGGCTGATATAGCTGCGCAGCAGGCTAATCCGCAAGTAAAGGTCATTAGTGAATCTGTGATTTTGGAAGGTGAATATTATAGTAATAATGAGAAATACAACGTGTATGTTGTTGCTTATGTCGGTGGAATCGATAATCCGCAAATGTCTTTTGTAAGCTGGACGATACGTCCGGAAATAGCAATAATAAAAGATGATGCCCAAAGAAAGAAAAATGAAAGTCTTGTTGGAACCCTTTATAAGTCTTTCCGTGCTACTAAAAATTATCTGAGCTGTGCTCAGCAAGTAAGTCAAATGCTCAGTAATAATTTTTATACAGGTGTAAGACAAGCCGGCGCAATTAGTCAGCAAATCAGCAGAAATAATGATGCAATGATTGCAGGTATAGATGCCCAATATACACAGGCAAATAACTCAGCATCCGGTAATAGCGGATTTAATGATTACATCAAAGGCGTTGAAAATTATGCGGATGGCAATGGCTATCAATACGAATTACCCAGCTCGTATAGTCATGCATGGAAAAACGGCAATGGCGAAATTATTTTATCGAATGAACATGGATACGACCCTAATATTGGGAGTACACAATCATGGCAAGAATTAAGCAAATAACATTTTCTTCACTTAATAAATCTAACAAAAATGAAAAATCAAAACCAAATTTTTAAAACCGTATTGCTTACGCTACTAACGTGCTCTGTAATTGCCACAGCATGCAAGAAAGAAAGCGCTACTCAAAAACAACAACAACAAATCAATCAGGTGCTTCCTCAAAAGTACATTGATACACTCAAAAATTTAGGTATAACCATTTACGACGGAACTACTCCGCCTACTGTAAATGGCATATATATTATATCGCCATTTAAATTAAAAGCAACTACACTTTCTTCAGATTTCCCCATAGGGACAACATTCTTGGATGCTAAACTAAAATTGGAAAACCAAAATAACACTGACTTCTCCATTAATATATTAGGCAAAAATTTTTTAGCCAATAACGATACATCTATTATATCTGCCATTTCAGGAAGTGGAAATAATTTTACGGTTTATGGAAAGGTAAAAGCCACAAATGGAACTAGTTATGCTTACTTTGCATTGGTTATGTCAGGCACTATGAGTGGCACAGCAATTCAGAATTTTGAGGTTGGCCTGATAAATATAGACAATTCACATGGAAATGGGCTTTTTATGCCGGAAGGTGCAGCGCGTTTAATATATGATGCAGATTTCACTTCTGTTACTACTACCGTCTTTAGAATAGCAACAGAAACGATGCCTAAAGAAATTAAGTTGGCAGGTTTACGCTAATTACCATAAATTAAACAAAAAGTTGTACAGATAAAAAAAATGCACTATATTTGCACCACGATTGGAAGAAGAGGACTTGACAAAGTCCTCTTTTCTTTTATAAAAATGGAAAATTCAGTACAACTCAAGCAAGCCGTAGAGCAATTTCTGAGCGATTATTTTGCAAATACACACTTGTTTTTAGTGGAGTTAAAAGTTCTTACAAATGGCAAAATTGAAGTATTTGCCGATGGCGAAACGAATATCACCATCGATGAATGCGCCCATATCAACAGGCAGTTAAATCTGTTTCTGGAAGAAAACGGTTGGATGAACGACAATACCGCCGTTGAAGTATCTTCACCGGGTTTTGATGAACCGCTGAAAGTAGCACAGCAATACCAAAAACAAGCAGGTAAGCAGGTGGATGTGGTATTAAAGAACGGACAAAAAATTATTGGCGTATTGCTTTCAGCCCATGAAAATGGAATAGAAGTAAAAGAAGAAATACAAACAAAAAAGAAAAAAGAGACCGAAACAGAAGTACATACGCTCTCTTTTGATGAAATAAAATCGGTAAAAAAACATTTTAATTTTAAATTTTAAATAATGAAAAATGAATAGTGTAGAATTAGTGGACTCGTTTTCGGAGTTTAAAGACTTTAAAAACATAGACCGGCCAACCATGATGCGTGTGTTGGAAGATGTATTTAAAACGCTGTTGCGCAAAAAATACACCTCTGACAAGAATTTTGACATCATCGTGAATACCGAGAAAGGTGACTTGGAAATTTGGCGTCATAGAACTATTGTAGAAGATGGCAAAGTAGAAGACAGACTGGCAGAAGTAGAACTAACGGCTGCCCAAAAAATAGAACCGGATATGGAGGTAGGCGAAGAGCTTTACGAACCTATTTCTATTGAGTCTTTTGGTCGTCGCGCTATTTTGGCTGCACGCCAAACGCTGATTTCTCGGGTAATGGACTTAGAAAAAGACGAGGTTTACAAAAAATATAAAGACCGTGTAGGTGATATTATCACCGGAGAAGTCTATCAGGTATGGAAAAAAGAAATCTTGTTGTTGGATGATGAAAACAACGAATTAATTTTACCTAAAACCGAACAAATAAAAACCGACTTTTATAAAAAAGGCGACACCATACGTGCGGTTATTAAAGCAGTTGAATTAAGAGGAAATTCACCGCAAATTATTCTTTCCCGTACGGATGGCTCATTCTTGGCAAAATTATTGGAAAACGAAGTGCCTGAAATTTTCGACGGCTTAATCGTAATTCGTAAGATAGTACGTGAGCCGGGTGAGAGAGCAAAAGTAGCCGTAGAATCTTATGATGACAGAATTGATCCGGTAGGAGCTTGTGTAGGGATGAAGGGTTCACGTATCCATGGTATTGTTCGCGAGTTGCGCAACGAAAATATTGATATCATAAATTACACACAAAATACAACCTTACTGTTGCAGCGTTCTTTGACGCCTGCAAAAATTGAAGGAATTAGTTTAGATGATGAAAAGAAACGCGCCTCCGTATTTCTGAAACCCGATCAGGTTTCATTGGCTATCGGAAAAGGCGGTTATAATATCAAATTGGCATCCAAACTTACGGGATACGAAATAGACGTATTCCGCGATACGGATACCATTGAAGAAGATGATGTGGATTTGGATGAATTTGCAGATGAAATTGACGGATGGGTGATAGATGAGCTGAAAGCAATCGGTTGCGATACTGCGAAATCTGTTCTTGATTTGGACAGAGACGAATTAGTGCGCCGTACCGACCTGGAAGAAGAAACCATCGATGATGTAATTCGCATCTTGAAAGCAGAGTTTGAATAAAATGAATGTCTATAGTTAATAGTCACAAGTCAAAAGTCTTAGCCAAAGCTATTTTGACTGATGACTGCCGGATTATGGCTTTCGACTAAAAAATGAATATGTCAGAAGGAAAAATAACAAGATTAGCAAGCGTTGCGAAGGAATTGAATGTGGGTATTTCTACCATTGTAGAACACTTGCATGGCAAAGGATTTAAAGATGTAACTGCCACTCCGAATACTAAACTTACGGAAGAGCAGCATAATATCCTTTTGCGGGATTTCAGAGGTGACATGCAGGAAAAAGAAAAAGCCGAGCAAATCAATATCGGTATCAATAACAAGCACAAAGAAGATGAGCTCTTTGTTGAAGAAAAGAAAGAAGAAGTTATTCATGTTACGGCAAAAGCCGAGGTAGAAGGACCTAAAATTGTAGGTAAGATTGACTTAGATGCTCCTAAGAAAACGAAAAAAGAGAAGGAGGAGAAGAAAGAAAAAGAAGAAGTAAAAGCGCCAGTAAAAAAATCTAAGAAAAAAGAAACTGAAAAAGATGCCTCGCAGCTGGAACTGATAATTGAAGATAAGGTGGAACCAGAGAAAGAAGTAGTTGAACCACCTAAAGAACAATTTATCGAAACAAAACTGGAAACCCTTTCCGGACCAAAAATATTAGGCAGAATTGATTTGCCTGTCAAGCAAGAGCGCCGACCGGAAGACATCTTCCGCGATGAAGAGAAAGCACGCAAAGAAAAGGAAAAAGAAAAAGCAAAAGACGAAAAGAAGAAACGCACGCGCATCAAGCCAAATAAGATTGACATCCAGAAAGTAGAAATTACTAAAGAAACACGTATCGGCACAGGAAATTATAGCGGAGGTGCCGGAAGAGGCGGCAACAACAGACGTGGTCCAGTAAAACCAGGTGAAACCAATCAAGAAGGAATCTCAGAAAAAGCCATCCAGGATAAAATACGCTCTACTATGGCGCGTATACAAGGCGTTAAAGGAAAATCTGACCGCTCTAAATACAGAAAAGCTAAAAGAGAAGAACATGCACAACGTACCGATGGGGATGAACAAGATTCTAAAATATTACAAGTTACGGAGTTTATCACGGTAAGCGATTTGGCTACACTAATGAATGCTTCTGCTACTCAAGTTATTAGTGCCTGTATGGGATTGGGGGTTTTTGTATCTATTAATCAACGTCTTGATGCCGAAATTATTGAATTGGTAGCTTCTGAATTTGGTTATGAAGTACAATTTATTAATCTCTCTGACGAAGAAGAGGAAGAAGAAGATGATATTGATGCACCGGAAGATTTGGTAAAACGAGCTCCTATCGTTACTATCATGGGACATGTTGACCATGGTAAAACATCCTTGCTCGACTATATCCGTAAGGCAAATGTAGTTTCAGGCGAGATGGGTGGGATTACCCAGCATATCGGAGCTTATGAAGTAAAAACGGCTAATGGCGAAAAGATAACGTTCTTAGATACACCAGGACATGAGGCATTTACTGCCATGCGTGCTCGTGGTGCTAAATTAACGGATATTGCTGTTATCGTGATTGCAGCAGATGATGCCATTATGCCACAAACCAGAGAGGCAATTTCCCATGCTCAAGCGGCACAAGTACCTATGATATTTGCCATCAACAAAATTGATAAAGAAGGAGCCAATCCGGATAATATCCGAAACCAACTATCCCAGATGAATATTTTGGTAGAAGAATGGGGTGGCAAATTCCAATCACAGGAAATATCGGCAAAAAAAGGATTAAATATCGATAAGCTTTTAGAGAAAATATTATTGGAAGCTGAAATGCTGGATCTGAAAGCCAATCCGGATAAGGCGGCAGTAGGCTCTGTTATTGAAGCCCAGTTAGATAAAGGACGCGGATATGTATCTACTATCATGGTGCAGGAAGGAACACTGGAAGTGGGTGATTTTATTGTAGCCGGACAATATTTCGGAAAGGTAAAAGCCATGACCAACGAGCGGGGTACCAGAATAAAAATAGCCGGACCATCTACTCCGGTGCAGGTCTTGGGAATTATGGGTGCACCTACCGCAGGTGAAAAAATAAAAGTGTACGAAGATGAAGATGAGGGTAAAGAAATTGCAACACGCCGCGCTACCATTTTAAGAGAGCAAGGTATTCGTTCTACCAAACATCTGACAATTGAAGAGATTGCCCGCCGTCGTGCTTTAGGCAACTTCAAAGAGTTGAATTTGATTGTAAAAGGGGATGTGGATGGTTCTGTAGAGGCATTGAGTGATGCATTATTAAAACTTTCTACGGAAGAAATCCAGGTAAATGTAATTCTGAAAGGCGTGGGAGCTATCAGCGAGTCTGATGTTTCATTAGCTTCTGCTTCTGATGCTATTATCGTGGCGTTCCAGGTTCGCCCTACACCAAATGCAAAGGTGGCTGCAGAGCGCGAAGCGATACAAATCAAATACTATAACATTATCTACGATGCTATTGAAGAAATCAAGTCGGCAATGGAAGGATTGTTAGAGCCTAAGTTTGAAGAGAAGATTGTTGGTAATGTTGAAATACGTGAAGTATTTAAGGTAAGCAAAGTAGGTACTATCGCAGGTTGTTATGTAACTGACGGAAAAATAGCTCGCAATAACAAGATTCGTATTATTCGTGATGGCATCGTCGTATTTAACGGCGAGCTCGACTCTTTGAAACGCTTCAAAGATGACGTAAAAGATGTGAATAAAGGCTATGAGTGCGGTCTGAAAGTTAAAAATTATAATGACATTCAGGTAGGTGATATCGTAGAAGCTTACGAACAAGTGGAAGTAAAACGCAAGCTCTGATTACTAAAGTAAATCGTAGTTTATTTTTTGGAAGGAGACATGCTGTAAGTCTTTTGTAACAGAACATTTCTGGCTTGCTCATTAAACCAGTTCATCTCCGGTGTGTTTTTGTCAAAAGTAAAATCTCTATAAGCCGAAGGATTTTTTTGAAAATTAAGCAAGAGATGGAAAGCATCAACCACCTTGGTAAAATAATCCCGATGGTAGCCGATGTTCTTTTTTCGAGAGATATAGACTTTAAATAATTGCAATTGTGTACGTAATGTCTTAATATCTTTCATCTCAAATAAGATGCGGAGGACACTGAATTTTGCATTCAGATTCCAGAGTGTATCCTTAAATTCATTACTCAATAAAATAGCCAAAGCAGCAGAAAACTTTTCCTTTGCATACAATAGTTTAGCATGGTTATAATCTATCGTATTTTTACGATAAAGCACGTTAACATGAGCGCTAAACTGTTGTATGAAAAATTCGGTACGTGCAAACTCCTTGAGTTTTAAACCTAAGGTAACCACATTTGTAAAACTAAAACGGCTGATTTCCTGCTGTTCGTACAGATATCTTCTTTCTATGGCATAGATATATAAATCAAAAGATTTTCGGGTGTATTCCGGCATATTTTGGTTGGAACGCCTCACACAAAAATTGATTAACAGGAGATAAACTTCACGTAATTCCGGTTTGGGAAAAGAAGTATCATGCGTTTTTATTTCTGATTCTAATGAATCAAAAAGCTCCTCCCTGTTTTCTGACAACAAAAAATACAGCTGGTGATAAATTCGGATTACCGGATATTGCCAGAAGGCACTGTCTTTGATTTGAGGTAAAACCCATTCCAGTACAATTTGTTCAATGCCTGTTTCTAAGATGTTCTTCATAGAAATTGCAATGCAAGCATTCTTTAGCATCTCAGCCAATGTAAAAATGGACAGATTATCTACAATCTCCTGAACTTTATAATCCGGATTTCTGGTGTTTTTAGACTGAATAAAATAATGGGAAGTATAAATGCGGTGTAATCCGAGATAATATTGCGTGTCTTTCAGCTTTTCAGCAGTGGCTAATTGCAGCAATTCCTGTGTGCATGTTTCTGCATATTGAAATAATTCTTTTTGAATATAGTAATCCATGCATAACTCCAGTTGTAATTTTTCGTTTTTCTCCAGTTGACGAAGTGCAATAAACCGTTCAACCAATACGCCGGACATCCATAATAAGTGCCTGATTCTTAAGTCATTGAATGCCTTCCCCGGATAAATGTGATTATATATCTTTTCCTTCTCTACAGTCCTTGGCGTCAGTTTCCTGCGGGATAAAATGTACTCGCAAAATGAAATTACATCCTTATTTTTGTTGACAAAATCTGTATTTATAAATCTTCTGAAATGACGCCTTTCTTCGTCTGTAAATACTGAAATTACTTGGATAAATTTATTTTCGTGCATCATAAACTGAATATTTTACCTGCATGAACTTATTGACAAACTTAAAAAAATAATTCATAAAAATAGCAAAGATTGAGCTAACTTTGTAAACTATATTGGTAAACAACTTGAAAACGATATTTAAGCTATTCCCATTTCTTCTGGGTTCTGTAATGTTGATGCGTTGCGGCAGTGATGTAAACAGCCGTGTGCAACCATTGCAGCAATCCATAAGGCAATCTAACCAGATTGTGGAAGATAATGTAAATGGCAGGTTGTCTGGCAATCCGAATCTGATAGAATCGTCCAACTTCTACTATAATACGGATGGTACTTTGCAGAAAATTATCGTGTTGAATGACACCGGAAATTCAGGCGTAGTGTTGAAAAAGATTGAATTTGAATACCACAGTGATTATGTATATGCCCGGACTTATCGTTTAGGGTTAGGCGAATTAAACGTTTCATTTTACTTCAATAACAAAAAACAAATTACAAGCTTGGTTGATGATGCAGGAAATGGTTTGCGATTTACCTATACCAATGACTTGTTGACCTCATTCAGAGATTCTTCAGGAATAGCCATATTGGATTATATTAATTTTGAGTACGACGCCAACAATAATTTACAAAAATACGAGTTAAGTATAAACGGAAGTACTCCTGTTGGCAGAGCAGAATTGACATACGGCTCAGATACAATCATTCCGGATTTAGATACGAGATTCTTTAACAAAGGGGTTAATTTTATTTACCTCGGCGGGTTGAATGTGGTAAGGAAATGCGGGTTAAATTATGGAAAAGACAACAGAAATGTTTTGCTAAAACGAGTGGAGACCAATTTGTTTACAAATACAACAATAGATACTTACGATTTTGGATATATCTATGACGACCAGAACCGGATTGTGAAAAGAAACATTAGAAGAAGCGGAGAAGACACCTTGTTCTACCGATACAAATATTAAATTTTCTTCTTTTGTAGTTTAGTTAGTTTGTCCCGCC
>CAYVGM010000001.1:0-10089 GCA_964451125.1 uncultured Chitinophagales bacterium | reverse complement strand
TGGAATATCATCAAATCTTCATCCGAAACCGACACATCAAAAGCCTCTCCCTTTTCGTTAGCACTCAAAAAAATTACATTAGACAATATCAATTTGAGTTATAACGATTTTACAACAGGCAATAAATTAAGCATCCAAAACCTAAACCATGACGGAAAAGGCGATTTTACCAAAGAGATACTCGACTACACCTCGACAACGGAGATTGGGAAAGTATATTTTGCTCAGGGTTTGATAACCTATCTGAAAGATGCTCAAATAAAATTGGACAGCAAATTGAATATTGACCAAACAGCAAAAAAATATAACTTCAAAGACAATAAGCTATCACTCAATGATCTTGGATTGCTCTTTACCGGATTTGTACAGCTACAAGACAACAATGCAACCAATATGGATATTCAGTTTAAAGCAGATAAAACAGATTTTAAATCTATCTTATCACTCATTCCTGCCATTTACGCCAAAGACTTCAACAAAATAAAAACAAACGGGAAACTGCAATTAGATGGAATTGCCAAAGGCATTATGCAAGGCAAAAGCTATCCGCAGTTTGCACTTAATCTCAACGTAAAAGACGGCTTTTTTCAGTATCCGGATTTGCCTACTGCGGTTAAAGATATTGCCATTGATGCCCATGTCAAGAATCCGGGCGGCAGCCTCGATAATACCCTTGTCAATATCCCTGATTTTCACATAAATATCGCTAATGAGCCGATAGATGGTTCGCTGAATATTGCTACGCCAATTTCAAATCCCGATATAGACTTAGCGGCAAAAGGCAAATTGAATTTAGCAGATGTTCAGAAATTTTACCCGTCAGAGGATATAAAAACATTGAAAGGAAATGCCAATTTAGATTTGAAAGTACGAGCTCGCCAATCAGATATTGTAGCTAAAAATTATCAAAATATTTTGGCATCCGGCAATATAGCTGCTACCGGCATTGAATACAGATCTAAAGATGTGCCGAAGCCCATTTCGGTGAGCAATTTATTATTGAATTTCACACCGCAATATGTAGCCGTAGATCAATGTATGGCTAAAATTGGAAGCAGCGATTTTGATATCAAAGGAAAATTAGACAATGTAATCGGATATGTATTAGTGAAAGGAGCAAAACTAGGTGGCAATATCAATATCGTATCTAATCAAATAAACGCTAATGAGTTTTTGCCCGATTCAACTTCTGCCAACAAAACCAAATCACAAAAAGCTCAAGAAGTAATGCGCATCCCCAATAATATAGATCTGAACGGAACGGCAAGTGTGAAAGAATTGCTCTATGATAAATTGAATATTAAAGATATGGTAGGAAATATTACCCTAAAAGACGAACAATTAAATCTCAACAATTTGAGTGCAAATTTATTGGGAGGCTCAGCTATTGTAAGTGGGTTTTACAATACGAAAACAGATATTCCAACTGCAAAAATTAATTACCATATTACTTCTTTCGATATAGGACAGCTATATAATTTTACAGGAGTAGCCAAAAAAGCAGCACCGATTATGCAATATATTTCCGGCACATTTAATTCTAATATGGATATCAATACCACCTTAAATCCGGATTTATCTCCCGACTTAAAAACGATAAACGGTACGGCAGGCATTAATATTCCGCTGGCAATAGCACAAAATGTTCCGGCATTGAATAAGATAAAAGAAATGACGCAATTACAACAATTAGACAAATTGCAGTTTCAGAATGTAAATATCAAAACTACATTTGTAAACGGAAGAATGATGGTTGATCCATTTACGATGAAAGCAAACAATTTATCTATGACTATTGGCGGTTCACAAGGCATGGATCAAACAATGGACTATGCTGTGGCTATTGATGTGCCTTGGAAAGAGTTAGGCAAAGCCAGCTCATTTGCAACCGGCTTGTTGGCAAAAAATCCCATACCGCAATTGAATGGGTTGGTGCCTGAAATTATTCGCTTGAATTTAAAAGTGGGAGGCACGTTTAAAGATCCGAAAATAACGATGGGTAAACCGGATGGAAAAATAGGCGGCGGAGCCATGAAAGATGTGGTAAAAGAGCAAGTGCAGCAACAAGTGCAACAGATAAAGGAAGAAGTAAAAACACAAGCGAAACAGACCTTGGACACATTAAAACAAACGGCTAAAGAACAAGCTAAAAATAAGCTCAACGAGATATTAACCGGACAAAAAGATACAAGTACTAACGGCAATCCGGCTCAAAACATAAAAGAGAATGTGAAGGAAAATGTAATAGATAAAGTAAAAAATAAATTCCCTTGGCCAAGATGATGCGGTTAATTTTCATACATTTGCTTACACTCAAATTTTAGATTTTTCATTATGCAAACTTCAGAACTTCAGAATATAGCCACACAAGTACGCCGCGATATAGTCCGTATGGTGCATCAATGCAAAAGTGGTCACCCGGGAGGCTCACTCGGTTGTGCCGATTTTCTAACGGCACTGTATTTCGAAATTATGGACGTAAAAATTCCATTTAATATGGATGGCAATCATGAGGATTTGTTTTTCCTTTCAAACGGACATATTTCTCCTTTGTTTTACAGCGTATTGGCACGGAGAGGCTATTTTGATGTGAAAGAATTAGGCACGTTCCGCCATCTCAACTCGCGTTTGCAAGGCCACCCTACCACGCATGAAGGCTTGCCAGGCATACGCATTGCCAGTGGCTCCTTAGGGCAGGGTATTTCAGTGGCGATAGGTGCTGCTTTGAGCAAAAAAATCAACAACGACGATAAGCTTGTTTTTTGTTTAACAGGCGACGGCGAGTTGCAAGAAGGGCAAATTTGGGAAGCATTGATGTTTGCTGCGGCTAAAAAAGTTGATAATCTTATTGTAACTGTTGACTGGAACGACTGCCAGATTGATGGCACAACACAGCACGTTTTAGATTTGGGCGATTTACATACGAAGTTTAAAGCATTTGGCTGGGAAACACTGGATATGCAAGGCAATGATATGACAAATGTTGTGGCCGTTTTGAAACAAGCTAAAACTATGGCTAAACAAGGAAAACCTGTTGCCATTTTAATGCGCACGCAAATGGGCTACGGAGTAGATTTTATGATGGGTACCCATAAGTGGCATGGCAGCGCACCCAACGACGAACAAAAAGACAAAGCCCTTGCCCAATTGAAAGAAACACTGGGCGATTATTAGAATTATTTCTTAAATTAGAAAAAATTATGAGTATGGAATCTAGTACTGTTTCGGTCAAAGAAGAAATTCATGAACTAATAGATGCTATACAAGATGAAAAAGTACTGGAGGCTGTCCGTACATTAATCAAGCCTTACACATCAGCATTGATATCTGAAGAATATTGGCAACAGTTGGAAGAAGAAGATATGAATTATAAATCTGGAAAAGGGAAGAATTATTCTTGGGATGAAGTGAAAAAGCTTTTGAATAAGAAAATACAATGAGTCATTCTTTGATCATTAGAGAAAGAGCAGTTGCTGAAATAGAAAAGGCATTTGAATATTATGAAATGCAGAAATCAGGGTTGGGAGATAGATATTTGGCGACTTTACACGCCAATCTAGAATATATTGTAAATCATCCAAAACACTTTAAAGTCGTTAGAAAATCGTTTAGACAGGCTTTAATGGATGTGTTTCCATTCGTCATAATTTATAAAATTGACAAGAAATATATAGTCGTGTTTTCCGTGTTTCATACCAGCAGAAACCCGAAGCAAAAATATAAGTAAAGTTATCTTATCAGCACAAACATGCCAGATTGGGTATATTTTACGCCATTTCTTCCTGTATATTCCACATAGTATAAATAGCCGTCTAATGGGGCTTTATCGCCTTTATACGTGCCGTCCCAGGCATCTGTAATATTGTTGGTAGAATAGACTTCTTCGTGCCAACGGTCGAACACAGTAAATTTATAGCCATCCGGTGATGCCATCAAAATCAGTGGACGGATAGTGCGGTTATAACCGTCGGGGCGGAACGCCTGCGGGATAAAAAACTGCGGTTCAGGTGTTAAACAAAAAATATTGGAATGCGATTCTAATTTTTCGCGAGGTGTTTTGTCATTCAGATTATAAAATTCAGCGGTGATGCGGAAACATGCATCCTGAACGGTGTCTTTAGTATAGTCGAATAAATTGTTGTCGGTGAATTTGTATTCATCTCTGTCGAAATAGCCCACTAAAGTAGTATCTGTACCCACAATTTTTTCTAAACGGAATTGAACAAAATCAGAATTTTCGATATAAAATCCACTCCACCCGATATCTACTTTGTTATTGCTTTTAGCCTTTGCAGCAATACGCAAAGTAGTGGCAGTATCTGAGAAGTGACGGCTGTCACACAAATCAATTAATGAAAGAAAGTAAGAATAGTTTGTGCCGGCAACATCTAAACCCGATTCATTGATTTGTAAAACGAATGGTCGTAAACGAATGGAGTCAAAAGTTGTTTTGGGAATAAACTCAACGCCGTTTGTACTTTTATATAAAGCAATAGTTTGTGGCGGTGCAGCAATAGAATCATACACATATTCAATTTGAATAACGCCGTTTTCTACACTTATATTTCGGATGTAATCGTCTTTTGGCTTTTGAATGGCATTTGCAGAAAAACATTGTTCGTTAGAAAATGCGAAAGAACCATTTGGTAAATTCGCTTTTATGCGTACACAGACAGTTTGCTGATAAGGGATATTGGTTAGTAAGAAATTGGATGTCGTATTACTTTGTACAGAGTTGATGGAAAAAGGAGCGCCATTTATGCTCGTTTGTACTTCGTAATTTATTACAGAAGCTGAACCGATTTTATATGCCGACCATTGTATAGATGCCGCTTGTGAACAAGTATCTACTTCCATTAATCTAAATAAGATAGTTTTATGTTCAGCAGAGTCTGGAGTTATAGACCCTTGCAAGCCGGCAGCATCTTCACAAAATTCCAGCGTGCGAATTTTATATGTTATCGCAAAAGCACTTGGATCGTTTGTAGTATCGATTAAAGTAGTATTAAGTCTGCCCCAAACTGTATCCGCATTTACATAGCCGTCAGCATTATTGTACACCAAATAGCCGATCACTTCTATGCTGGGTGCAGGTATCCATGTAATATGAATTTGATTATTGATAACACTTGCAGACGTAATACCGGTAAAAGGTTGTGGCTTTTGATTACTTAGCGTATCAGAGGTTGTTCTTGTTAAAGTCGTCGGGTTGGCACAAGAACCTCTGTTAATAATGTAAAAATAGTTGATAGTTGCCGGAGCTGTGCGGTCTTTATTTATTGGCAAAACGACAGAAGTTTGTAAAGGATTGCTTACCGTAGAATAAAGCGTATAAGTGCCGTTGAGTCCCGTTTCTGAAGTATAAATCTCATAGCCTGTGAAGCAGGGGTTGGGTGTTGCAGGTAAATTCCAGTTGAGTTCAGTGCCTGCAGGTGCTGTTGCAGTATTGCGTACACAAGTTAATTGAGGCGGTTCAAATGCAGTTTGTGCAAATAAACAAACATAACCAAATAGCAGATTAGCCAGTAGAAAAAGAATATGTTTATTGTGTTGCATTCGTTGAGTTAAAAGCGGAAGACTCACCCCATTATCCCCTCTCAAAAGAGGAATGGGACAGTGCTCTGTTTTCATTAATCATTTAACATTCAAAATTTATCATTAATAATTCATCATTAACCCACTACTACTTCCAGCATCTTTTCTTTAAGAAAGTATTTTTGGGCTATACGTTGCAAAGATACTGCCGTTTGTTGGCGTATTCCCTCTACAATTTCCTCAAATTTAGAAATGTTAACATTTTCTATACAGTATGACTTATATACATCCATCTGATTAAATGGCCCATCAGTTCTATGTAAAAATTTGCCTAACAAATAATTGCGTGCCAGTCTGATTTCTTCTTCGGGTATCAACTCCGTTTGTAAACGCTCCATTTCTTTATATATTTCACTCAAACACAAATCTTTCGTGTCTACATTGGTGTCTGTTTGAATAGAAAATACTGCAGTATGTTTCAGGATAAATAAGCTGGAATAAATGCCATAAGTCAAGCCTTTTTCCTCGCGGATATTACTCATCAGCCGAGAGCCAAAATAGCCGCCAAAAATAGTATTCAACAAGATGAATGCCGGATAATCTTCATGCATACGGTCGATGCCGATATTGCCAATAACGATAGAAGATTGCACTGACTTTTCTTTCTTTATAAAAACAGGATTTTTGGGTAACACAGGGAATTCAGGGAGCTGTAAAATTGCATTATCCGACAAGGGTGTTTTATGCCATTTTCCGATGGTATTTTCAATAGCCGTCAATTCTTGATGGGCATATTTTCCGGCAATATAAAGTGTGCAAAGCGATGGTATCACGTATGTGTTGTAATAATCTAAGAGTGATTTGTGGGCAATGGCATCAATGGTCGCTTCCGTTGATGCATAACCATAAGGATGATTTTCACCAAACAACAACTTACGGAATGTAATATCGGCGATATAGTCGTTTTTTTCCAACGCTAATTTTAATTGAGATTTGGCTTTCTGCTGTTCGTGTGTAATCTCATTTTCAGGAAAATTAATTTCGTTTAAACAAATTAACAGCAACCCTAAGGTGGCTTCCAGATGTTTATTCATGCAGCTTACCGATACCGTAAAGGTATTGTAGCCCACACCGGCTTTGATACTGCTGCCCAGAAATTCAATTTTTTCACTTAGCGCATGGGCATCAAACTGAGTAGTTCCGCTTTTGAATAAGCGAGCTGTAAATTCGGCTACCATTTGTTGGGGTTCGACCCATTTTCCGGCATTAAAAACCAAATCCAGTTTCAAGATGTCGTTTTTAAGCCCATTAAAGCCATGTAAAACTATCCCATTGGCAAGCACCTTTGTTTCGGGCAAGGCAGGTTGTATTTGTTGTATATCGTGTATTGGAGGCAGATTCATAATGCTTGTTTTTTGTCAGATTTATTTCTTCAAATAATACAATGTATTGCTTTTTTCTTTTACAAATAAAGATTGTGCATATACTTGTACATCTGCCGAAGTGATATTACTGTAAAATTCTTCTTCTTTATTGATGAGTTGGGCATCGCCTAAAAGTTCATAAAATGCCAAACTGATGCTGCGATTCAATAAGCTTGAATCGGAGAAATTCATGTAGGTCAGCATTTTGTTTTTGCATTTTGTCAACTCATTTTCGTGTACATCGCCTGTTTTCAATTTTTCTAATTCGTCCCAAACTAATTGCTCGGCATACGCCATATCCACATCCTCTTTTATCTTTCCTTCAACAGTAAAAATACCCGTTTCCACACTGCCGCTGATATAGCAATCAATTTCTATGAAAACCTTTTTTTCTTTCACTAAGTTTTTTTGCAAACGAGAGGCCGCCCCGTTCGACAATAAATCTGAGCAGATATCAGCTGTATAATAGGCTTTATTCAGCCTGTCTTCCATCTTAAAGTTGATAAACAGCGCACTGAAAGGCACTTCTTCGTGTACTGTTTTTGTTTTTGCAGCGGTTTGTTCCGGCTCAGAAATCTGGTTGTGTTCAACGGCTGTGGAGGAAATAGCACCAAAGTAATGTTGAACGAGTTCTTGTGTTTTATCCCAGTTGATGTTTCCGGCAATGACTAAAATTGCATTTCCCGGCTGATAATATTTTTGATAGAACGAGCGCACATCATCTAATGTGGCTTCTTCGATATGTTTCAATTCTTTGCCGATAGTAGGCCATTTATAATGGTGCTTTTCATACACCATCTCTCGTATAAGATGCCACACATTGCCATAAGGCTGATTGATGTAATGTTCTTTAAATTCTTCGCAAACTACTTTGCGTTGCACGGATAAACTCTTTGTATTGATGTTGAGTTGCGTCATTCTGTCGGCTTCGAGGCAGAGTGGTATTTCTATATTTTCGGCAGGAACGATATCATAGTAATTGGTATAATCATTATTCGTAAATGCATTGTTTTCTCCCCCCGATTCCTGAAGGGGTTTATCAAAATCAGGGAAGTTTTTTGTGCCGCCAAACATCAGATGTTCAAACAAATGGGCAAACCCGGTGCGGTGTTCGTCTTCATCTTTTGCACCCACTTTATACAAGGTATTTACCACAACAAAAGGCGTAGTGGCATCTTCATGGTGAATAAGCGTAAGTCCGTTGGGAAATTGTATGCTGTTAAATTCAATCATGGCGCAAAAGTAAGGATAATTTGCGACTCACAACTTGTAGTAAAATATTCAACAGTCGCCTTGAGTATTTGTTTCATTAACAAGAATGATAGAGTATAATTAATTAAAACTATATAACAAAACAGCGTTTTTCTTCTTTTGCAATAATGTATCTATACGCAGCATGAAACTGTTGTTCACAGCGGGACAGCCCCAACCCTCTGGAGTACCTTTAGGATAAATTTCAGTTTCGGGTACATCATCCCAACTATGCAATACTACTTGCCTGCTTTTGGCATTGGAGTTGGTCTTGTCTAATCCGTTTAGCACATAATTGACATGAACACCCCAGTTGCTGTAACCGCGTTTGCCAATGGCATATTTGCCCAAAGAAGAGCAATGACTGTTTGCTTTGTTGCTAAAAACAGGATTGGTTTTTGTAAAAGTTTGTCCCCACGGGTATTTTCCGCAACCATGCGACACTATGCCCGAATCAATTTTTCTATGCTGTTGAAAATCCCATAAAAAGAAGCGGAAATAACCGGAGTGCAAGGAGTAATCAATCAGCATACAATGCTGAGTATCCATGTTGTTTTTTTTACAATACTTGAATGAAAGTGCAGCAATGGAATCATAATTTTTAGGAATTCTGGTTTCCAGATAATAAGCCGGCGGATTGCAATACCGATACATGCCATAGGCAGAAAGACAAAAAACAGGCAGGACAAAAAACAAATGAAGTTTATTCCTTTTCATTTTTTAAATATCACAAAAAACCACAAAACAAGTTGTTAAATGGCGTTAAGTTCGCAGGAAAACAATTTTAGATTTTTGAATTATAAATTTTGTATGGTATTCATATTTCGTAATCTCACTAACACTTACACAAGTGCCAAATGCCTTAATAAGTATCACGGCGTTTAATTTATTAACCAGAGTTCGAGTTAAACATTTCAATATAAAAACAGTTGATTTCTTTTATTAAGAACCACCACCATTTTATTCCTCCTCCATCCATGTAAAGTTGGAGGAAAAATGAGAAATCAACTATTTTTTTAACTTGTTTTTCTTAACCCGAATTCAGGTTATAACGAATTAAAATCAAACTACAAATCCTTCCAAATTTTATTAATTATCTCTACCCGCTTGCTCGATTTGCCGTCAAATGTACGCTTGAGATCATCCACTGCTTTTTTGGCCGCCTTTGTATTAAAGTCAGATTCTTCATAGTCGTAAATGTCTTTCAGGAAGCGGATGCCTTTTTCAAAATTTTCCATAGAACATATTTCCAAATATTTGGTTATACTTCTGAAATTCTGATAGTGAATATACTGCGCACCCAGATAAATGGATTTCTCCATTACATCCAGATTATCTGCACTCGAATCTTTCAGTACTTTACAAACCACACTAAGTAGTTTGCGATTATCTGTATTGCTCAATTTCTTTGCATAAATCCAGGCTTGAGTCTGGTCGTATGCATATAAATAATCAAGAGCACTCGCCTTAACCATCAAAGAAGAATCGCTGTCCAAAATTTTAATACAAACCGGAACTACATTTTTCTTTTGTATGCTTGCCAGCAAATCAAGGGCTTTGTCTCTCACTCTCGATTCAGGATCAGTATTGATAGCCTTTTGCAAAGCCAGTATCAACGGGGCTTTATTGTTAAATAATAACGGTTCTATATTGTCTAAAGCAACAAGTCGAATGGGTCTGGATTTATCATCGAGTGCTTTTAAAAACAAGTCGCGCACTTCGTCATGGTCTTTTGTATAAATACTCAAAGCATTGAGTGCTTCCATTTTATCCATAAAAGTTGTTCCATTGTAATACTTGTAGATGTTTTCTTCTTTTGAAAGATTATCTGTTTTCTCACAAAGCAAAACCTTTTCTGCATCAAAGTTGACGAGCTGAG